>JBBDNJ010000049.1:0-7434 GCA_040877705.1 Binatia bacterium
AGGGAGCAAGCTGAGCGCCTTGCCAGGATTGTCTAGAATAGAAAGTCTGACCCTCGAAGACGTGCTCGGAGACAGACCCTCGGAGACGGACTCGTAAGTCAGCCGACGAGGCTCAGGGGCTGGGCTACCGCCACTTCTCGATAATCACGATATCACAAATTGTGTCCGCGCTTTTCTGGTGTCTCTGTTCCATTAGACAATTCCATTTCATTCGGACAACGCCACGAAAACCGGGGCGGGTTGAAATCCAGGAGTGTCAAAGACGACCCGGGGAAAGAAAAGCCATTCTGAATTTGGCTAGACCGCTCCCGCTGCAAACGTATCGCATTGATCGATATCTTGACTCTCAAGCCCGCGGCGAAACCATCGCACGCGTTGCTGCGCGCTGCCATGGGTAAAGCCTTCGGGAACCACGTAGCCTTGACTGCGCTTTTGCATCCGATCGTCGCCGACTTGCGCCGCGGCGTTCAAGCCTTCTTCAATGTCTCCCTCTTCGAGAATCTTACGGTCCCGGTTTGCCGTGCCCGCCCAGATACCGGCAAGACAGTCGGCTTGAAGTTCTACCCGCACGGAAACCGCATTCGCTTGGGTACGGCTTGAGCGGCTCTGTAGCTCACGTGCTCTTCGCATCACACCGAGTTGATTTTGCACGTGATGACCGATCTCGTGAGCGATGACATAGGCCTGCGCAAAATCTCCCGGAGCTTTGAAACGCTCGCGCAGCTCGCGAAAGAAATCCAGATCGATGTAAACTCTATTATCTTCGCCGCAGTAGAATGGCCCGGAAGCCGATTGTGCGAAGCCGCAGGCAGACTCGACCGCGCCGGAGAAAAGCACCAGCTTGGGTTCCTGATACTCTTGACCATGCCGCCGGAAGACTTCTCCCCAGGTGCGCTCGGTGCTTGCAAGCACGCTGGAAACAAATTGGCGCATCTCATCGTTAGCGCCTTGTTTCTGGGTTTGCTCTGCGGGCGGGGCGTTATCGATGTTGCCTTGCAGCAATACAGTAGGATCGATGCCGAAGAACAGTCCGATCAGGACGAGAGCGATCGTGCCGATCCCTCCACCGGCCAATCCTCGCGACACTCTCATACCGCGGCGATCTTCAACGTTTGTGCTTTGGCCTTCTTGATCCAGACGCATATAAAACTCCTGTTAAGCGTTTGCCTTTAGACGTGCTAAATGCCTGGCAACGCAACTTCTATACCACGAAGTTACAGAACCTCAGACCAGCGAATTAACTGTACTTACCCGAAGCTCATCAGGTGATGTAGAGCATCTATGTCTCAGGAATCGGACGGAACACGGTGGAGATTTGGTATCTTCCTCAAGAACTGCCGCCAAAACATCAGAAAGCTTCTAGCGACTGCGGTTGTTCTGAAGAAGCAGCCGGGACGCCTAAGCACCACGTCGGACCTGCGCAGAGTATCCATCCGGTGTCAGGAGCGATGCCTTTCAGCCCCTACTTTTGGAAACAAGCCAGCCGATTAGGCCAACAACGAGGACGACTGCAATCACGCCGACCCCAAACTCAAGCTATGGCCTTGATTCATTGTTTGCTGCGCTTGCCGTGTAGAGTGACAAACAGATTGTAAAACGAGGCGACCGACCGTTCTTCCATATTCGGGTGCCCATCTTTATTCTGGTAAAGGAGGGTTACGCTGAGGGGACTTTTGTGCAGTTCCAGCAACTCGGCGTCCTTCGAATCCAGATAGCATCCGACCGTTCTCAAACTATTGGGTAAACTGTAGAAGTCCGGAAGACGGTCGGATTTTGATCGCTTGGAGCGGCCTTCCGTGTCGAGGCGTTCGATCTCGGCCATTCCATAACTAACCGATCCGAGCGACTCTCCTTTGAGGCGTTCCCGCCAGTCGCGCCACCGACCGAGCAGATTTGGGTCCTTTTCCGGAGCTCCACGGACGACGTATTGCCGGCCATCGCTCTTGAGCTCGAAAAGGTTTATACGTTTTGCCTCGAGTGATTGTCCAATCACCCGAAGGTGTTGATCGTAGGAATTTCCGGATCGCATAGAGCCCTCACTTCCAAGGACGCAAATGGCCGATCAGACGGCACTAGGAAAAAGACGTTTGGGTTAATATCACCGGATCACCCTGGAAACAAGAGCTAAGACGGTAGCTTCCTTGACAAGAAATAGAGCCAAACGTATGGTTGTTATACTCTCCAAATTACATCGATATTACTTGAATTAAGGAGAATTGAATGGCACGTCCGGAAAGAATTGAAGCGACCCCAAGCACGGTTTCCTATCGCGGTTTGCGTGATTGGTTGGACCAGGTAGAAAAAATGGGCGAACTGTTGAAAGTCAACGGCGCCCATTGGGACCGAGAGATGGGCGCGATCACGCAGATGCTCACCGAGACAGGGAAGGGCAAGGCACCAGCGATCGTCTTCGATCAAGTTCCGGGTTACCCAGAGGGATATCGCACGCTTTACGGACAGTTCTCCACGATCAAGCGGGTCGCTTTAACACTGGGCCTCCCGCTCGACTATGAGCACAAGGCCGACATCGTCAAAGCCTACCATCAGCGCATGGAGGACATGAAGCTGATCAAGCCAAAGTTCGTCAAAACGGGACCGATCTTCGAAAACGTCCTGGAAGGCGACCAGGTGGACGTGCTCAAGTTGCCGGTGCCGGTTCATCATCAGCAAGATACTCATCGTTACATCGGCACGGCCGATATGTGCATCACAAAAGATCCCGACGCCGAGTGGTACAACTTCGGCGCCTATCGCTGCCAAGTCTACGATGAGAAAACCATCGGCTGCCAAATCACTGAAGGAAAACACGGCCGCATCCATCGCGATAAATATTTCGAACGTGGCCAGAGCGCAAAGTTCGTCATCGTTTGCGGTCAGGATCCGCTCCTTTACTTGCTTTCGGCCAGTCCGCTGCCGAGCGGGGTTTCCGAATATGATTTTGCCGGAGGCATTCGGGGTGAACCCGTCGAAGTCGTGAAAGGGCCGTTTACCGGATTCCCGATTCCAGCCGACGCGGAAATCGTGATAGAAGGCGAGGCCGTGCCGGGGCAGGTAAGACCTGAAGGGCCTTTCGGCGAATGGATGGGCTATTACTCCGATGACGTCGTGCCGCGTCCCTATCTCAATGTAAAGACCCTTATGTATCGGAATAATCCGATTCTTACTTGCGCACCCCAACATAAGCCGGTCGACGAAACCGGATTGCTCAAAGGCATTGCCGGCGCAGCGGAGATCTGGAAGGCGCTCGAAGCGTGTGGTTTGCCCGATATTCTTGGCGTCTGGAATCATGAGGGCGCTCCGGCGACCCGCTTCACGGCGATTCAGATCCGCCAGCGTTATCCAGGTCATGCGCGCAATGTGCTGCATGTCGCTGCCAATTGCATGGCGGGCGCGTACAATGGCAAGTGGACTGTCGTCGTCGACGATGACGTCGACTGCTCCGACATGGACCACGTCCTATGGGCCATGGGGACACGATTCGATCCTGTGACCGACATTGACATCGTTCAAAAAGCCTGGTCCTCGGGACGCGACCCGATGTTTCTGCCGGGCAATTTCAACAATCGAATTTTGATCGACGCTTGCATGCCGTACAATCGCAAGCTGAAGGGGGAGTTTCCCAAAGTCGTCGAGGTTCCAGAAGATGTGCGGGCGCAGTTAAAAGCGAAGTTCCCGCAGGTTTTCAAGTCACGATCCTAGGTTCGAGGAGTTTGTAGTGGTCTTTACCAGTTGGCGCGGCGTTGTCGGGGTAGTGAAACCCACCCATCGGCCTGGCTCCCTCGAAGAATTTATTCGGCTGCTGCCCGAAGGAATCGGCGTCGTGCCGGTTTACTTGAATTTCAAACGCGGTACGGAAGATGAGTTCCGCGGCGCCCTTAACGCTGTCGAAGAGAAAGTCGCTGAGCTGGCTAAAGAAGGGGTCGATCTGATTCATCCCGAAGGCGCGCCGCCTTTTATGGTGCATGGATACAAGGGTGAAGAGAAGATTATTAAAGAGTGGGAAATCAAATATAAAACTCCCATGGTCACCGCGGCCCAGACACAAGTCGAGGCGTTGCGCGCCTTGAATGTCAAAAAAATTCTCGGCGTGACCTACTTCATCGGCAGCGTCAACGACATCACAACGGGTTATTTTCAGGGCGCGGGTTTCGAGGTGCTGGCTATGGAAGGGATCCCGGTGGCCTTCGAAGATGTCGGGCGGCTCGCGGCGCAGGAAATCTATGCGCATACGCGTCGAGCCTTTTTGAAGAACCGAAGCGCGGACGCGATCTATATGCTCGGCACCGGCTGGCGCTGTCTAGATATCATTCACATGTTGGAGGAGGACTTACAGATTCCGGTGATCCATCCCGTACCGGCGCGAGTGTGGGCGGTGCAAAAACGCTTGCATGTGAGACAGCGTGTCAAGGGATTCGGTCAGCTGCTTGAACAAATGCCCTAGGAACCCTGAGCAAGGCGCTCCTTGTAATCAGTTTATCCCACTCAATGCGGTTAGTCTTCGAGTCTAAAGCCCAGTTTTATGGTTACTTGCCAGTAGTCGATTTTGTTATCCTCGATATAACCTCTGGTTTCGACGACCTGAAACCAGTGTATATTACGCAGCGTCTCGCCCGCTTTTGTGATCGCATTTTGTACCGCGTCTTCGACACTGGTTTTAGAACTGCCCGTCAGTTCAACTTGCTTGTAGATGTGATCATTCATCATTGCACCTCGCGATAGTCGTTATGTCTGTCATTCTTAGTACGCAATAAAAGTGCCCGTTTAAAAAACACCCTAAACTGCGGAGCTTTTGTTTCATCTTCTGACCGCTGTCCCAACCACGCCACAAATGCATTCGCTGAAAACCGAAAACGAACAGGCTTATACGGAGGGCGACTCACTTTTTTATGGCCCGTGATGCGTCGCCAGCGGGCTGGTCTCCGCCAGATCCATCATCTTACGCGCGAGTCTCTCGATAAGATTACGACGAATTGTTTGAGAATCCCTATCCTCCCACAAATTATTGGACTCGTCCGGATCGTTTGTAAAATTATAGAGTTCGCCCCATTCGACACCTTCGTACAGCGTGAGTCGATAGTCCTGCGTGATCAGGCTTCGTGCCCGAAAATTGTTTGCAAAACCCATATAGCCGCGCCGTTGATGTTCTTCAATCAGCAGTGAATCGCAGCCGGCGGCATTACCTTCGATTGCCGGAAGCAGAGAGGTCCCTTGCATTCCGTTATGACCCGCCAGACTCGCTCGGTCGAGAATGCTACTGGCGATGTCGAGCGTGCCGCAGAGGCCTGAGCTCACGATTCCCTTGATCGCTGTAGACGGATCGCTCCAAATAAACGGCACACGGACGAGTCCGCGGTAGTGCAGGGCGCCTTTCAACAGCAACTGGTGATCGCCCATGAAGTCTCCATGATCGCTGGTAAAGACGACCACTGTCTCTGACGCCAGGCCGAGCATTTCTAGCCGGGCGAGAATCGCACCAATGGCGTCATCGATCATTGTGATCATGCCGTACGTCAGGGCGATGGCCTCGCGTGTTTCGCGCTCCGTAACCGCGAATGTTCGTTGTCCGTCTCGGTTGCTCTTATTTAAGTTTCGTTCTTCATAAAGTTTTTGGAGGTGTTGCGGGATCGGACGTTCTCCGACACTGAACGATGACGGCAAGGATATCATCCGCGGGTCATACATATCCCAGTATCTGCCGGGCGGCGTGAATGGATGATGCGGATCGGGAAACGAGCATTGAACGAAAAAGGCTTGGCTCCGGTCAGAGCGCGAATACTTCTCCAGATAATCCATCGTCCTTTCAGCGACAAAAGTGGTGGGGTAGAGTTCTTCCGGTATTCTCGTGCGCCATGCCTGAGGGGCGACGTAATCGTTTCCAGGAAGCTGATTCTTGGCTCCGCGCAATGAATCAGAATCGGTATGGCGTGCCTTGAGCCATCGTCCGTAGTGGCCGACGGCCTTATCGCCGTGCCCAATGGCGAGCTCCACACGATTGAAGCCGTAGTAGGGAAGAATCGGTTCGAATTCCGGCTCTCGCTCCCAAGTCGATGGGAGTTCCTGATCGTACCGGCCGTGGTGCATCAGGGTCTTATCGGCTTCACGCAAATGTTCCGGTGGCGGAATGTGCTCGGGATTTGGATCGGGCATGCCTACAACAGGACGGTTGCCGTTTATGCTCTGCAAATGACACTTGCCGATAAGCAAGGTGTCGTAGCCGGCAGCACGCATAATGTCGACGAAAGTGGTGGCGGACAGTGAGAGCGGGATGCCATTTTGGCGCGCGCCATGGAGCGAAGGCATGCGTCCGGTCATCAGTGTGGCTCGGTTCGGCATACAGATCGGTGTCGCGACGTAGAACCGGTCAAAGCGGGTGCCTGCAGCCGCCAGTTTATCGATGCTAGGTGTCTGCACAATGGCATTGCCGTAACACCCCAGATGATCGGCTCGGTGCTGGTCAGTTACGATCAAAAGAAAATTGGGGTGTTTATCCATGGCATTCGCCAACCTCTCGACAGTGGATTATCACATTGAGTGGGTGATGCAATGAGCTTGAAGACGCAGTACCCAAGGTTTACCGCTCATCGATATCAACATCGATAAGTTTGTCGGCACCGACCCCGGCCACCGACCCGAACATAGGTATGGCTTTGCCCATCGGAGCGTTTATGTAGTAGAAGGCATCCGAGGTTTTTAACAATGATAGATGCGGCAGTGCTCATACCGATATACCGAACCCTTGACGGTCAACTGCATATCGTGATGATTCTCCGAAACGCCGGCGGTGTACACGGTGGGCAAGTTGCCTTTCCAGGTGGCAAGAGAGATCAGGGCGACGATACCATGTTGGATACCGCACTCCGCGAAGTCCGGGAGGAACTCGGACTGGCGATCGACAGAAAAGACGTGCTCGCCGAGCTGCCGATTACCCAAACGAGCAAACGGGAAGAGATATCTTGGAGCAGTTATGATTCTCCGTTTTTTATCCGTCATGATGACCTGCTTTTTGCTTCACTTGTTTGACTTAGTCCTGTATTCCCGTTATCAAGTAACAGTTTATCCGCCAGCGAGCCGTTAGCTCAGGCGGTAGAGCATCTGCCTTTTAAGCAGAGGGTCGCTGGTTCGAATCCAGCACGGCTCACCAGTACGTCCCCGTCGTCTAGCCTGGCCCAGGACACCGGCCTTTCACGCCGGCGACACGGGTTCAAATCCCGTCGGGGACGCCAATACCCGTTCCGTATTTCCGTAATATGAAGAGGATCGCCGAAACCGAGAGTCTCTAAGGAGAAGTCGGTTTTTGTGCCTACTCATCGATCTCTGACTCAAGCAGTGAGAAAAACCTTGGTCTTGAGATTGGGAAGTTAGAACATACTGCCGAGTTAAAGCGAGCTACAATTAAAAAGTGTGGAAATAGGAATTAGGTAGGCGTACCCTTTC
>JBBDNJ010000050.1:0-7410 GCA_040877705.1 Binatia bacterium
CATCTCCCCAAACTGCTCAGGTCAATGATACGAATTATAGTTCCGGGTGACTAGGAACAGTCCGGCCTTTATTTGCGGATAGGAGTCCCTTAGCGACGAACCGATTAGCTGTTGGCCTTCTGGGCGATCCGCCGGCAGCTTTCCATCAGATCCTCGAAGCGGTCTGGGTCGTTCAACAGCAAGCCGTCCTCGACCATGCGGCCATAATCTTTGGAGAGCGCCGCGAATGCCGCCCCTTCGGGAACCAGTACAAGTCCGCCGTGCACGGCGGCCGCATAGTCGATAAGCGCGCCCTCGGCACCCTTCTCGGCAAAGAACATGGCCTTGTGCCGCGCGACCGCCATTGCCACGTCGCGGTCTTTCAACGCCGCGTCGGCGAGACCGGCTTCGTCCAGACGGACGAGGTCATACCAATGTCGCGCGAAACGGTCGCCGCGAGCACGGCCTTGCAGGCAATAAACATGCGCGGCCGCCGCCTTCTCCCAGAAGGTGCGTTCAACGCGCATCGTGCGCGGCGCGGCCTCGGGGAAGGTCAGGCTTACCAAATGTTCGGCGGCATCGCAGACGATGCGGCGCGGCTCTGCCGGCTCGCCCGTCGAGCGCGCACCGAATTCCAGCATGACGGAAGGGCTGACATAACCCGAACCGGTCGCCAAAGGCTCATAATCTATAAAGAGCTTGTCGCCCTCCGGGCGAAGTTCGGCCGAAAGACCGTCCCGGTTGAGAGCCGCCTCAAGCACCGGAGCGACAGTGTCCCTCAACCATTCGGGAAGTCGCAACCGAACCGCGCTGGACCACTTCTTTTCCTGACTGCGGTTGGGTGGCAGGGCCTCGGCATTGTCGCCAACCAAGTCAGGAACGAGCGCCCGGATATCGTAGGTCAGGTCGATATCCTCGGAGAACCTTTGGATGGCGCCATAGCCCTTGGAAAGGGACGTGCCGCCCTTGAAGACCAAATGCTCCGCAAAGGGCGCATCGAATAACGCGGAGAGCGACCAGACGACCCAGACATCCTTTTCCAGAAGATGGACCGGCCTGCCGCTCGCGGATGCGGCGACCGCGAGGGCTTCACGTTGTTCGTCGGTGGAGAGTTGGAAAAACGCCTCAGCCATTCACGACGACTTCACTGACTTGTTTGGCGAGCCAGGTCGGCAGCATGGACCGCGCCGACACGATCGCCTGAAGTTCGGACGCGGAGAGCTTCTGCTTGAGCGTGCGGAGCGCGGCACCCGCCTGTTCGGGACCGAGCCAGGCCAATGCCCGCAATACTTCGCCCGAAGTTTTATTGCCAAGGGCAAACTGCCAATTGGGCGCGTGACGCAACTCCACAATTTGCGAGCCGAGCTTCAGCTTCCGGTTCCGGCCGGATGTAAGATAGACGGAGCGGACGGGAACTTGCGTCGTCAGGCCGAGCTTGTTGGCGATGGCCGCGCCGTGCGGCGCAATGGTTTCTCCCGTGATGTGGGCGATATTCTCGATCACCTGCGACGCCGAGGGCGCGCGCTTACCGAAGCGGCTCTCGACGGGGCGCACATAAACGCCGCGACCGGCCCGCATGAACTGGCCCCGTTTAACAAGACGGGATAATGCCTGATCGACAGCCGCGCGGCTGCCAAGGTGCAATAGCTCCTTGGCGCAGATCGGCGTCCCCTCGGGCAAGCCCGAGGTGCGCTCCAGTATGGTCTTGGCCAGCGTGTTCATGGTTTTCACTCCTGTCAGAAATATAATATCGTTTCTGACACTTTTCAAGCAAGCGGTCTCGCAGTGCAGCAACAAGGGCATTCGCCAGAGCGATCAATCTCATTGAGAATTGTTGGCACAGCTTGGGTTTCAGTGTGCCAAATATGTGCCAAAAACGAGAAAAGCCCCGATCCGAAGATCGAGTCTTTTTCGTAAACCGCTGATATTACAGCGCTTATTTGGTTGCGGGAGCACGGAGCCACCTTTACCGAACAAAACAAAGCGGTCGCAAGACAGAGCGTTAGTGCCAGTTCGGCATTGTCAAGTATTGACACCCTCTGCATTTCGACTTAACGGCCTTCACAAGAATACCAAATTTTAGGTTATTCCGGCACTTCCCCCGCACGAGCGCGCGCGGCAAGCCACCCACCTTCGACCTTAATTTCTGAACCGTTGACGAAGGAGGATTCGTCTGACGCTAGGAAAACCGCAGCGCCGGCGATATCTTCTGGTTGACCCCAGCGTCCACTCAAATTTTCGCCAGCCCAAGCGTCTCCAGTCTCTTCCGCTTCCGCGAACGACATATTAAATGGTGAAGCAACCATTCCAGGTGCAATCGCATTCACACGTATCTTCTTTGGACTTAAATCCATTGCCATAGCTCGAGTGAGACCTAATAGCCCCGTTTTTGCCGCGACGTAAGCACAGCGGTTCGGACGCCCCATATAACTCGCGATCGAGCACAAATTGATAATCACACCACCGCCATTTGCAGCCATCGCCGGCACGACAGCTTGCGCGCAGTGAAAAGGGCCTGATAAATTAATGTCGATCATAGTATTCCAGTCATCCAGCGAGTGCTGCATGAATCCCCTGATTACGCGAGCGCCAGCGTTATTCACAAGAATGTCTACCTGACCCAGCGATTTTTGCACTGAATCCTCCATCCGTTTAATGGCAGGCAGGTCAGTGATATCGACTTCGACGGCAATAGCACGACCGCCCGCCGCTTTGATCATGGAGACGACATTTTCGGCACCTTTAAGATTTCGGTCGGCAACCGCCACTGCGGCTCCCTCGCGGGCAAAGGCAACACAAATCGCCTCACCGATGCCGCTGCCGCCGCCGGTAACGATTGCTGTCTTGTTCGCAAGTCTCATGATTTTTTCTCCAAGTTTGTGATTTAAGATTTAAGCTCTTGTTTCGTAGCTTTATAAAAACCGGCAAGGACAGTGAGAATACCGGCTGAGATCAATACGGCTGAGATCGGGCGCTCGAAGAAACCGAACCAGTTGTACTGCATTAGTTGCATAGACTTAACGAAGCTGCTTTCGCCCAGATCGCCCAAGACCAGACCAAGAACCAAACCTGCAGCCGAGAACCCATAGCGCCGCAGGAAAAAGCCAAGAATAGCAGCAGCGAACATGACCCAGACATCAATGATCAGGTTGCGGACGGCATATGCACCGATGGTTGCCAGCATGAGAATCGCAGGAGCAAGGAACTGAAAAGGGATCCGTAATAAATGAATGACGGTTTTAGTCTGTAAATAGCCCAGCAGGAAAATACACAGGTTGGCGAAGAACATTGCCGAGAACGTAACCCAGACCAAGTCCGAACTGGTCACGAAAATCAACGGTCCCGGTTCCATTCCGTGAACTTGGAACACACCCATCATCATTGCAGTCAAAGCGCCGCCCGGCAGTCCGAGCGCTAACAGTGGTATCATCGCGGCCCCAGTGGCGGCGTTGTTCGCCGTTTCAGGTGCCACCACTCCCTCCAACTCGCCCTTTCCAAATTTTTCTGGGTTCTTGGACCAGCGGATTGCCTCGTTGTAGCTCAGAAAGGCTGCCAGCGTCGCGCCAATGCCTGGTAAGACCCCCGCGAATAAGCCAATAATAACCGAGCGGACAACAGCAATTTTAAGCTTCCAGAATTCGGCAAATTTAGGCATCTCCATGTTGGCGAAGATTTTCTTGCGCTCGCCTGTCGCAATCTTCCGGCTCTGCTCAAACACCTCGGATACGGCAAATAACCCTAAAATTGTCGGGATGAAATGGATCCCCGCAAGCAGATAATAAGTGTCAAAATTAAACCGATCGACCCCACCTGCCGGATCCGAGCCAATAGTTGCGATTCCTAGACCGAGTAACACCGATAACCAACCCTTCCAGAGGGTTTTCGCGCCAACCGAAACGGCAACCGTTAGCCCAAAGAAAATAAGCGCAAAGACTTCTTGGGAATTAAACGCAGACACGGCCCATTTTGCGATGGTCGGCGTGGCCGTCATCATGAGCATAGCCGAGATCATACCACCCAGTGATGAACACAGAACAGCAGCGCCAATTGCTTTACCTGCCTGACCATTCAGTGTCATTTTATAACCGTCAAACGCCGTTGGTGCGTTTTCTGGTGAACCCGGAATATTAAATAAAATGGCAGTGATTGCGCCGCCAAAAACACCCGAGCAGTAAATGACGGAATAAAACATGATCGCGTCGGTCGACGACATATAGGCGCTGAATGGAAGAATTATTGCTCCCAAAGTTAGTAGGCTGATACCCGGTATTGCACCGAACAAGCCACCACCCAGTAACGCCGCAATAAAAAGTAAAATCGAGGTCGGGCTTGAGAACAGCAGCTCCGTACCAATGATGAAATTTTCCATGGTCGATTCCTAGCGGATGGCAACAAGAAGAAAGTTGCCGATGTCGTAAAACACCGGAAGCGTACCGAGCGGCAACGGCACATATAAAAGCTTGATAAAAACCAGAATGATCAAGCCATAGATCATCCCGGTGACGGCAAGGATGTGTATCCACCGACGCTCACCCATCATCAACATGACACCCGCAAGAAAGAATGGCGTCGCAACAAAAAAGCCGACTGGTGTAAGCAGCGAAATGTAAAGAACTGGGACGGCGATGGTTTTAACGGGGAGGCCGCACAGAGAGAACGGGCCATCATCATCGACAGTTGGCGAGGCACATTCAGGTGATTTTGCGCGTCGTAGGGAGAAAAAAAGCTGCACGAGCGATATGAAAATAATCGAGATGAATAAAGCACGAGGCCATCCAGCCGGACCGTAGCGGTAGTTGGCGATCTCACCTTCAAAACCAAAGGTGAGCGCCAAAGCGGTACTTGCAAGACCAACCCAAAAGACAAAACCCATCCAGGCACGGCGACTCGGAGTATTCAGCTCAATCATCTCGGAATCTCCGGAAAATTGCTAAAAACGCGGGGGCACCGATAGGCGGCACCCCCGCAGTGATTAGTTGATACCTAAATCTCTGTAGGCCTTGCGATATGTATTGAGCATCGAGTCAATTTTTTTCGTCGCCTCATCGCTTGTCGCGTAACTCTTGATTGCGGTCATATATTTCTTTTTCAGAAACGCTTGGAAATTCTCCGACTCGTAGGCCTCCTTCATGGCCGCCTCTAGATAGGCTTTACGCTCCGAAGGCACACCCGCCCGAACGAAGATGCCACGGATCCTAAGGAGCGGCTCCCAATCCAAACCGATGTCGTTCAGTGCAGCCGTATCAGGAAATGCCTTCGGGCGCTCACGAAGGATGGTCAGGATCGGCTTCATCTGGCCGGCTTCGAGAAAATTAGCAATATCACTCGGCTGTTCGAACAGCGTGTCAACATGCTTCCCGATTAACGCGGCATAACGCTCAGTCGGCTTGTCGTAGCTGATCTGTTGAGGCTTGATGCCAGAAACTTCTTCGATTGCCGACATCGTAATCAATTCCATCGAACCTTTGTGGCTGACATTTGCCATGGTCACATTATTTTTCTTGGCGTAGGCGACGAAAGAATTCCAATCGGTGAAACGAGTCTCCTCGGCGTTAATGTAAATCTGACTAAAGACGATGTTTGCAAGACCGATCGGCGTCCAATCTTTGGTCGGATTTTCGTCAATTTTTCCCGCTGCGTAGAGGGTCGGCACGTCATCGGAAAATTGTAGCAGCGTGTAGCCATCAGCAGGCGTAGACATAAAATCTGGGATGGCTGCGCGGCCACCGCCACCAGGTTTATTCACAACCTGTATCGGCACCCCCATCGCATCTTGCATAGGTCCCGCGATGGAGCGAGCCATTTGGTCAGAGCCACCGCCAGCACCAAAAGGTACGATCATGGTGATAGGACGTTCCGGATAGCCATTCGGTTTTTCAGGCATCTCAGCAACAGCGGCCACTGGTGTGGCGAGAAGACCAACCCCCAAAGTGATTGAAGCCATGGCTATTTTAATATTCTTGAACATGTTTTGTCTCCCAAATCGATTTAGGTCAGAACGCTGTCAGTAGGTTTTTGCCTTATTGCCAACAGCTAAACAGGGAAGAGGATAGCTTGGCATGATGTTGTAATCAACAATAATCGGAATTTTGAGTTTCATTTTATTGAAAATTGGCGTTATTTATCGTTAAAATTTATGCTAATACTCACATTATAAAAATTCGCTTCTTGTACAGAGACATTTTCCTCCTGATATCGCGATCAATATGTTATGCGATGTCCCTATTGAGGGGCGGTCAGTCACAGATCAAAACGTTGCTGCTTAAACTTAGAGGAATGAAGTATTGCCTGATGGCACCATTACAGGATCAGCGATTGAAAAGGCGTTTAAACTTCTTGATGCGCTCGCTGATGCGACGGAACCCATGTCAATGAACAAACTCAGCAATGTAGCCGGATTACCAAAACCTTCGGCGCATCGGATGCTGTCCCAGCTTGAGGAACAAGGCCTAGTTGAGCGCAATCCCATAACTAAGTTTTATACGATTGGACGAAATCTTGGCGCACTCTCGATTAAGGTGCTTTCAGCCCGCGTCCGATTACCGGATATCAAATCGATCATGCAAAGGCTTACCGTAGATATAGGTGAGACCGTAAACCTAGCCGTTCTAGATGGTTCTGATGTGGTTTACATAGAACGTGTAGAGAGTTCACAGCCACTACGGATGAACTTGCGGGCCGGCAGTCGGATTCCTGTTCACACGTCATCAACCGGTAAGGTGCTTGCTGCGCATTTGCCAAAGCGACGTCGCGAACGTTTGCTTCAAAATCTCGAACTCAAAAAGTACACGGAATTCACTATCACAATCCTTGAGAAATTGAATGATGAACTGGCCGATACTCGCAAACGTGGTTACTCAATCAGCTATCAAGAGTACATAATCGGCCTGATTGGCGTAGGCGTTCCCATTAAAGCCCCGAGCGGCGAAGTGATCGCCGCTCTCGCGTTGCATGCCCCTGAAGCGCGAATGCCTTTGGACATCGGCGTGGCATGCGTGCCGCGCTTAAACGAGGCTGCCAACCTGATCGGCAAGATTTTCTCCGAGGGCACCGACGAGGCAATGTCAGATTAACGAGTGCGGCTAAACCTAATTCTTTTGAGATGGTGAGCGGCTCCGCTTAGTCTTTGTAAATAGAAAACCTATTCCGCAATTTCAAAACGTCACCCTAAATCATTCAATTCACGTTGATGTTGCACCTCAGAGGCTGTGAAGGAATAGAGCTTTGTTCGGCGGCCGGGTTTGGGGCGCTAGCTCCGTTCGACGTTTTTGGTTGTCGCGCTGCCAGCTTTACGCAGGCACCGGTTTTCAGAGCCTGAGCCGTGCCTTTTGGGGGTTCTTTTTCCGGGTGTCTGACGTCAGTGCCTATGGAACAAACTAGGCTCAGGACCCATTAATTTGAGCTTTACGATTTTGCGTGAAGATGATGTCT
>JBBDNJ010000051.1:0-7402 GCA_040877705.1 Binatia bacterium
GCCATCACGTCGGCCCGCTTCTTGCCGCTGTAGACCAAGAGGGTAGGGCAGGTAACTTTGGGAAAATAACTCCAGGGATTGAGAAACTGGCGTTCCAAGTACATCTGCGCTTCGATCTCCGGCCGGCAAAGAAGAACGAAGTCCCCGTCGCCATTTTGCTCTGCGCCGAAGCGCGCGAAGAGATCGAGAATCTCCGGCCGCCAGACGGCGTAACGTTCTTTCGCGCGCAAATATTGCAACAGCTCGTCGTAGGATGCCCAGACCGATTTTCGGCTCAGCGCTTTTTCTGCGGTTGGGATATGCGAACTCTTCGACGTAGTGGCCAGAGCGTCAGGCTTGCGGATGACTGCTTCAATGGCGACCAAGCGGCCGACGAGTTCAGGTCGAAGCGCGGCGAGGATCATGGCGACGGTCGCGCCCATGGAATGACCAATCACGATGGGGTGCATCAGTTTCAGCTGGTCTATAGCCGCGGCGATATCTTCGGCAAAAAGTTCCCAGCGGTAGCCCCGAGCGGGCTTATCGCTCAGGCCATGGCCTCTCAAGTCGAAAGCGTAAACCGGACCAACCCTAGGCGCGATTTCCCGCGCCATAGGCTCCCAGAGTCGCGCCAGAAGGCCGGTGCCGTGAATGAGGATAACCGGAACTCCTTCTCCTTCCCATTTCAGCGCATGCAGGCGCACGGTATCAACATCAAACCAGAGCGATACGGGCTCGGCTTTCCGTGAGCCGTACAAGGCTACAAGATCTTTTTTATTTATCTTGACGCCGCTCTTAGGCAGCTCATCGGCGAAGAAAATACGCTTGGGCGCTTTATACGAAGCGATGTGTTCTTTGCAATGTTCGACGATTTGTCCCGCGCTCAGGCGCGCCGCCGGTTTCGGCACTACAACCGCGGTTACCGCTTCTTCCCATTCTTCGTCCGGTAGGCCGATGACCGCCACGTCCAGAACGTCGGGATGGGAGGCAATGACATTCTCTACCTCTTGCGGGCGCACGGCCATGCCACCCGTTTTGATCATGTCTTTCTTTCTTCCGGTTAAGAAAAGGGCGCCGTCCTGGTCCAGCATGCCGAGATCGCCGGTGTGAAACCAGCCGCCCTCCATTACTAGGTTTGTCTGGTCCGAGTCTTTCCAGTATTCGGTCATCAAAGTGGGCGAGCGCACCACTACCTCGCCTTCTGCGCCGGCAGGAAGCAGATGATTATCTTCACTGGCGATGGCGATTTCGGAACCAGGCCACGGGTAACCGACGCAGCTTGCCGATTTGCTGGCGGCGCCCGTATATTCGATGCTCGCAATATTGCTCACTTCGGTCATGCCATAGGTGACTTCCAACGGCAGGCGAGGAAAGCGGCGAAAAATTTCATCTCGCACCGCTTCAGGAAGCGGCCCTGCGGTCCAGTGAAGGTAGCGCACGGAGCTGAGATCGTAATGCGACTGATCGAGCAAATGGAAAATTGACTTGGCCACATGGGTCGGGTGAAGATAGAGCCGCGTGACCCGGTAACGCTCCACGGCGCGCAGCAGCAGTTCGGGATCGAATCGGCTGAGCGTGACCAAGGTTCCGCCGCAGACGAGGGTCGCAAAGGGGCCGGTGAGTGAGCCGCCGGTGTGATACATTGGCGCCCGGCCCAGATAAACTTCCTTGTCTTCCAGTCGCTGTGCGCCCAGCGCCAATCCCCAAGCCACGCTCAAGTGGGAGCGCACCGCGCCTTTCGGTTTTCCCGTGGTTCCGGTCGTATAATATATGGCGCACGGCGCGCTGAGCTCGATCGGCACTGTGGAATTAAATTCTTGAGCCTTTGTAATCAGCTCCTCGTAGGACAAGACCCCGCCAGGTGGACGGGCGGAGCAAGCTATTATTTGATTCAGCGGAAGCTCTGCCTTGGCGTTCAAGATTAGCTCTAACCAGCGCTCGTGCACGAGGATGCATTTTGGCGCGCAATCTCTGATGACTTCTACCAGTTCCTCTTTGACCGCACGGGTGCTTAACGGCACCGATACAGCGCCGATGTAAACGGTGGCCCACCAGGCTTCGATGAATTCAGGGCCATTGGGGAAGAGCACGGCCACACGGTCGCCCTTCATGACCCCAAGCTCACCCAGCGCCGAGGCGAGGCCGCGGGTGCGATCAAGCAAGGTCGAATATGTCATCTCACCCTCTTCCCAAATGAGGGCGGTTCGGTTGGCAAAGCGACGCGCTGCTCGAAGGAAAAGCCGCGCCGCGTCAATAGTCCAGGGGAAATCTTGCAGCATGTGTAAGGTTGATTATAAGTCCGGCTCTTTATATATAAGTCTGAAATAATCCTTGCAAGTGGAGCGCGAACGATGACAACAACAAATCTGCCGAAGCGGTATTTTTACTTTACGCCTCAGGAGCTTCCCGAGGAGAGCAAGAAGTATATTATCAAGGTGCTGACGGTTCAGCTTCAGTCCGAGTACGCGGACGCCCCGGACCGGTCCGGCGCGGTGTGCCCGACTGTCGAAGACAAGACCTGGCTCGACCTCCAACTCGCTCAAGAAAAGCAGCACGGACTCGGCGTCTCGCTGATCCTTAGAGGCCTCGGCGTGGATGCGATGCCGTATATCAGGGAAGCGGAAGCGTCGGTCCTGGAGGGCAGCCGGAAGCTCGACTATTTCCGCATCCGCATGGATGACTGGGTGGAAAGAACGCTTACGCGCGTGCTGGCGGAAAGGACCGGCGCGATTCAAACGGTGGCGGGTCTGGGCGGCTGGTATGTGCCGCTAGCGATCTGGCACGCGAAGAATTACATGGACGAGGCGCTGGGGCATACGGTGCAGGGGGTGCGTTACGCCAAGGATCTCATCGCTCAGGGGAGGAAGGAAGAATGCCAGAATGCGGTAAATAAATTCTATCCTTCGTGCCTCGATATCTTCGGCGGGGTGGACACGCCGAACGAAAAAAAATACTTGGAGTTGGGCATCAAAACTCTAACCAATAATCAAACGCGCTATCTATGGATACGCTCTCTCGAGAAAGATCTCAATCTACTGGGACTTGAGATACCCAAAGAGCGATGGAAGGGAGACCGCCAAGAATATCCCCCCGAGGACAGCGAGAAGTGGTCTCTCTATCTTACCCCGGAGGAGGTGCCGGAAAAGGTCCGCGGAGCGCTCGGAAGACTGCTTTCGGTTTGGTTGCAAAGCAAGTATGGCCGCCAGAGCGATCATCTGGTTTTTCCCGCGCCGTCGCCCGAAGAGAAGCTCGCGGTGGCGCTGCAGCTCAAGCAGGAGAAAGCCTGGGGGTTGGATGTTGCCAAAATGCTGCGCGGCCTCGGCATCGATCCCAACCCACTGGCGGATGATGCTGAGCAGTCCCCGGAAGCGGGGCGTTATAAGCTGGAATTTCTGAAACGGCCACTGCCAAAAATCTGGGAAGAGATCTGCGTCAAGCAACTGCTCGCCGCGCGGGCCGCCGCCGTCGGCAGTCTGGCCACCTTCGGTTCTTGCCTGATTCCACTCGCGGTATGGTCGGGGCTCCACTACGAAGGGGAAGCCAATTTCGCCGAGGCGTGGAAGGAAAGGCTAAAGCCGATGGTTCGCGGCGGCGCGCGCGAGCTTTGCCAAAAGACCCTGGAGGAATGGTATCCTTACGCACTCGATCTATTCGGCGGGGACGGGACGATAAATGAGCAGGAGTACCGTAATCTGGGCATCAAGACGGCGACCAACGCCCACGTGCGCGAGATCTTTATCGAGTTTGTCGGACGCGACGTCGCTGAGTTGGGCCTAACCATGCCCGAGGCGTGCCGCGGCAAGAAAGCCACGTATCAGCCATTCGCCCGTCTGGAACACGCGGGAAAGGAAGAATCGAGAGCTGCGACCGTACCGGCGTGAGAGATCCGATTGAACTGAAGCCGACGAGCAGTCGGTCGACGTAGAAAAATAGGGTCTCCTTGATTAATCCGCGACTTTCTAGCCTAGTGTTTACGACAACATTGGACGCAGCTCCGAAAGGGAAATTGTCATGGCAATTAACGTAGAGAACTGGGACAAAAAAGTCGACGTAATCGTTGTCGGATTCGGCGCCGCAGGCGGAATCTCCGCGATTACCGCACATGATGCCGGCGCAAAAGTTTTGCTGATTGAAAAAATGCCACACCCCGGGGGCATTTCAATTCTCTCGGGCGGCGGCGTCGCTTTTGCGCACGACGCCGAAGGCGCATTTCAATACCTCAAACGGACCTGCAACGGCACGACTCCGGACGATATCCTTCGCAAGATGGCCGAAGAGATGGTCGGCATGATCGATTGGGTAACGGAGCTCGCCAAGGTCAGCGGCACCGAGCCGACCAACACTGAAACCCGCGGCCACGGCACCTACCCGTTTCCCGGCACCCATGACATCGACTCGATCAAGCTTAAAGATTTTCAAGCCTACTCCGAATTTCCGTGGGCAAAAGGCCTACGGGGCGGCGCCCGCTTATTCAAAGTCGTCTATGACAACGTCAATGCGCGCAAAATCGAAGTCATGCTCGCCACGCCGGCAAAAGAATTGATCACGAATACTGATGGTGAAGTCATCGGCTTAAACGCCGAACATGATGGCAAGCCGATGCGGATCAAGGCCACCAAAGGCGTGATTCTCGCCTGCGGCGGCTACGAGAACGACGATGCCATGAAGCTCCAGTACTTCGAAGCGCAACCGGTCTATCCGGTCTATCTGGGTAATACCGGTGACGGTGTCAAAATGGCGCAGAAAGCCGGCGCCGGCCTCTGGCATATGTGGCATTTTCACGGCGGCTACGGTTTTAAATTTCCGGAGCTCCCATTCGCGATTCGCCACGTCTGGGCCGGACCGCGCAATGAAAACCGTAAGATGATCTGGATTGGCCTGGATCGCTTCGGCAAGCGCTTCATGGACGAGTATCCGCCGGCGCCCCAGGACACCGGCACGCGGCCGTTGGAATTCTACGACGCCGACATTCAGGACTATCCGCGCATCCCCTGCTATCTGATTTTCGATGAAGAAGGCCGCAAGCTCGGGCCGATCGGCATTCCCATCGTCAACGACGAGCGCTACGACGCCAGTTGGAGCGAGGACAATCTCGCCGAAATTGACAAAGGCTGGATCAAGAAAGGTAACAGCTTGGAAGATATCGCGGCACAGATCGATGTGAACCCCAAAGTCATCAAAGCGACAGTCGATCGCTGGAACGAACTCTGCCAGAAAGGCCAAGACGAGGACCACAAACGTCCGCCGAAAACGATGATGCCGATCAAGAATCCGCCCTTCTACGTCGTCGAAGCATGGCCGATCGTGAACAACACTCAGGGCGGCCCGGAACACGACGTGAAGCAGCGCGTCTTGGATCCGATGAAAAGACCGATTCCGCGTTTATACGTCGCCGGCGAGATCAGCTCGATCTACGGTCACCTTTATTTGGAAGCAGGCAATATCACCGAATGTTTCGTCGCTGGCAAAATTGCTGGTCAGAATGCTTCGCAAGAAACGCCCTGGAGCTGATTTAACGTTTTGATAGTTGATCGATGAATCCACTTTCCTCGAGTTTCTTGAGAATAGAGTGATTGATTACCATTTCCGGCCGCAACTTGGCGACGAGCGGGTCAGACTCGCCGATGAACTCGATCATCGAAGCTACCCCGGCGCCATCCACATAGGGCTTTGGCACTAGAACCTTCGACACTGAAAGATAGTGTTCTTCGGCCTTTTCGACTTTATCGAGACGAAGATATTTGGCGATGATCTGTTTCACCCGCTCTTTGTTTCGCGGCTCCAAACTGAAACTATTGCCGCTCAGCACTCCTTTTAGCATTCGCTCGACGAAATCGGGATCGTTCTTGATCGTGCGCTCGCGCACGCTCATGCCCTGCTGCGGATAAGGGATCGGCAGTTCGGT
The DNA here is from genome assembly GCA_040877705.1 of Binatia bacterium. Taxonomy (GTDB): domain Bacteria; phylum Desulfobacterota; class Binatia; order UBA9968; family UBA9968; genus WHTF01. Next base: position 5,885 of record JBBDNJ010000051.1, read on the forward strand.
AAAGTCGGCGATAATATTGTTGCCCCGTTCTTTTAATGAATTTCCCAGACCTGGATTGACGATGATCGCATCGCTGCCGCCGGATTGTAGTGAAGCGACACGCGCGCCTTGGTTGCCGATTTGTAGGATCGCAATGCGATCGCGCCGCGCGTCAAGGCCCCAGTGTTTCAGGCCGAGCAAAACCGCGTGGTAGGACGCGGTCCCGACTTGAGCGGCGCCGATGCGTTTTCCTTTGAGGTCTTCGGGCTTTTTGATCGCCGGCCCACCGACTAAGATGTAGTTCATCTTGTTAACTGTACCGGCTACCATCGTCAGATCCGCGCCTCGCGCTCGCGCGCTGATCACCGGCTGGCCCGCCATCCCCATAACCAGAATATCTCCTGAAATGAGCGCCTGCGCCCCCCGCGTGCTTCCTTCGATGAGAATCAGTTCCGGATCAAGGTCGAAGCGTTTGAAGAACCCCTCGTCTTTGGCAACCCACAAGGGTGTTATGTTGGAACTGAAAGCCGAGTAGCCAAGTAAGAATTTGGTCTGCGCAAAGCTCCCGGTAAAAGCCAGGAGCGTAAAAATAATAACAGAGAGTCTAACAACTCGTTTTATCATGTACCCTTCACCATCCTTTCGGCAAAATCTCCAGGATTGCGCCGCTCATGCTTTTCAAATAATGCGCCATCGGTCCTTCAGCGATCCGCGACGCTGCTGTCGGGCTATGTACGTCCGAGCGAGGCGCTGTCACCGCCGCTCCTTCGCCGATTTCATGGTAGAGGATCTCCAGAGCTTCCATCGTGTCTTTCATCGTCAGCAGTTCATCGTTATCTTCGTTGTTCAAAAACAATGGCATAGTTCCCTCAAAAAAATGAAATTATCGTGTATATCATCGCTATATAACACGGCTCGCCCGAGAGTCGAAATCTGTCTACGGCTGCCCACACTAACTAATCGAGCTTCCATCCTCATAACTCTAATTCATTTTAAAACCGGCATACCTATTTCGCTCACGATTGAGAAATAAGATCAAGATACGGTCGAATTCCGAATAGGAGTGTGGCTGAAGTCCTCTCGTTCCAACAGGAGCGAAATCGAAGTCCCACCGATCAGACCCCAGAAAGGCGCGCCGATGTTAAGGAGCTGGACATCGGAGAGCGTGATCATGAAGGTGAACAGCGCCCCAAGTCGGAATTTGTCGCTGAAGGCTGCGCTGAAACATCTCGTGAGCACTTCCAACAGCGCAAGCCCCGCTAAGAGTTTTATGAGCGCGGAGGGCAGGATCTGGCTTATGGCCGTTGCCATAGGGGCGAACAGGCCAAAAAGCATCCAGAGTAGGCCGGTGACGACAGCCGCAGCGTATCTGCTGTCTTTTGTGCCGACGTTAGGATTGCTCACGATCCCCGTCATCGGCCCGGCAAGGCAAACGGACTGGCTGCCAAAGATTCCGACAAACATCGAGCCAAAGCCGCACATAAAAGTCACGGCGTTCACTGGGGGCTGGTATTGGACGTTTGTGAGAATCGCGACGCC
>JBBDNJ010000052.1:0-7384 GCA_040877705.1 Binatia bacterium
CGCTCAAGATGCTCGCCGAGATCGGCACGCCCGACCGCATTCCCGATTTCGTCAAACGCGCCAAGGACAAGAACGATCCGTTCCGCCTCATGGGCTTCGGGCATCGCGTCTACAAGAACTACGATCCGCGCGCCAAGATCATGCAGAAGACCACGCACGAGGTGCTGTCGGAGCTCGGCCTCAAGGACGATCCGCTCCTCGACGTCGCCATGGAGCTCGAGCGCATCGCGCTCAGGGACGATTATTTCATCGAGAAGAAGCTCTATCCGAACATCGACTTCTATTCCGGCATTACGCTGAAGGCCATGGGCTTCCCGACCAGCATGTTCACCGTGCTGTTCGCGCTTGCCCGCACCGTCGGCTGGATCGCGCAATGGAAGGAGATGATCGAGGACCCGCACCAGAAGATCGGCCGCCCGCGTCAGCTCTATACCGGCTCGACGCGGCGCGATTACGTTCCGATCTCGCGGCGCAAATAATTAAGCGCGCCTGCCTCTTTCCCATTCGTTTCCGCGGAAGCGGGGACCCAGACGAAGCGAAAGGCTGGATGCCCCCTGTCAAAAAGACAACTTTTCAAGCGACGTCAGTAGCTTGATTAAATCGACCGCCTATATCGCAACGCGGTCGCAACAACTTTCAAGGCGCGATGGCAACAGCATGCTTCAGCCAGCGGCGGCAGCCCGAGCTCACGGGTCGGACAAGCAGAAACGAGGAAATGGCGCCCCCTCAGACTTCCTTGGACATCGGCCTAACCATGGCAGCCAGCGGTCCGTCGACCCAAAACACTGCTGCGATTTTCACTACCGAGCGGCGGGCGAGGTCCGGCCCAAGCGTCCTCATTTCTAGACAAGATCGCATAATATCGATTATTCTTAAAATGATCGAGCCTCGATCGCTGCGCTAATAGCTCTCTACGAGGCCGAAGGGATGCAAAAAATATGACTAAGAGGAAGCTGGTGATCATTGCCGCCGTGAATGGGGGAGCTCAACAAGATCGAGAGGGTGCGTACGTCCCCATTACACCAGTCGAGATCGCCGCCGAGGCGCTCAAGTGCTTCGAGGCAGGTGCCTCGGTACTCCATATTCACGCACGCGACGCCAACAAGCAGGCAACCGGCGACGTGAAGATTTTCAGCGAAATTATCCGGCGCACCAGGGATAAGTGCGAGATTCTTATCCAGACCACAAACGGCATCGGCATGCGGCGAGATCCGACCACAGGACGCTTCATCTTTCCGATGGACGATGAACGCTTGGGGCTGCTGACCATCGAACCTAAACAGGATCTCTTTTCCCTGGCGGGCGGCTCTTGGGATTTCTATCACCCAGAAGGCGGTCATCCCGGTCCATCAAGTTTTGTGACGACCGAGGAACTGCTGAGAAAGAACATTCCGGCGGTTCTTGAGACAGGCGCTGCGATCGAGCTTGAAATTGTCGATATTGGATTTTTGCAGAAGCTGCGCCGATTGGCCGAGGACGGGGTTTTCGACCCGAACAGCAAGAGGGTCTGGCTTCAACTCTCGTTCGGCGCGGGAGGAATGCCGCCCACGCCGCGAATGCTGATCAACGCTCGCGATGAAGCGCAGCGGCTGTTTCCGGCTCTCAAATGGGAGGTGCTTGGCGTAGGTCGAGAACAGTTTCAGATGAACAGTATGGGGGTTCTGATGGACTGCGACATTGTCCGAGTTGGCTTTGAAGACAATATTTACCTGCCGAACGGAAAACCCGCGCAGCACAATCATCAGCTGGTCGAAGCAATGGCCAGGATCGGCCGCGAGTTCGGCCGCGAGCCGGCGACAGTCGGCGAGGCTAGGACCGTTCTTGGGTTGGGGTCTTGAACGCGCCCCACGCTAGCCGCTGCACATTGCCATGCAGATTTCGTTGGAGCCCCTAGCCCGGCAGAGCATACGCGCCTCGTTCCAACGACGTCGTCGAAGGCGGCGCAATAGCGAGACCATAGTGGGGGATAGTCCGTGAAGCTTGGAACATTTCGTGTTGGTCACCAGGCGCCGAGGATTGGAATAGTTCACGCAGGCGATTCGAGATTGTTCGATTTAGCTGCGGCGGCAAGACGCGCGGGCAATGATGTGGCCCCGTTCGTTTCAATGCTTACGCTCATTGAAAGCGGCGAGTCGGCCATCGAGTTGGCGCAGAGTCTGTTCGAGGCGCGCGCCGGGGACGACGACTTATCGATTTCAGTTTCGAATGTGGAAATCCTCGCACCGGTGCCCGAACCGCGTCAGATGCGCGACGCAATGAGCTTTCCCCTGCACATACGGCAGGGGCTTCGCGCTATCGCGCAGCTCGCGGCTGCGGATCGCCGGACAATAACGACTGATTCCGATGCCGGCCCGCTCCCGGAACTGCCTGAAATCTATCGGAAAGTACCTATTTATTATATCACCAATCGGCTGATCGTACGCGGACCTGGAGCCACGATCAGATGGCCCCGTTACAGCCGGGTCATGGACTACGAGCTGGAATTCGGTGTGTTTACACGCAAGACGGAGGCAAATATATCGGCGCGGCGCGCTTCCGAGCACATCTTTGGCTTTACAATCTTCAACGATTTTTCGGCACGGGACATGCAGCAGATCGAGATGCAGGGACGGCTCGGACCGGCTAAGGGCAAAAGCTTTGACGGCGCAAATGTGCTCGGGCCATGGATTGTCACCCCTGACGAAATCGGTGATCCCTACGACCTCGTCATGCAAGCAAGAGTCAATTCAGAAGTATGGTCACGCAGCACATCAAAGGGCATGCTCTTCAGCTTCGAGGAAATGATTGAATACATGTCGCGAGATGAAACAATTTTTGCGGGCGAATTCATCGGTTCGGGCACCGTCGGCAATGGCTGCGGTTTGGAGCTTGGACGATTTCTAGAGCATGGCGACACGGTCGAGTTGGAAGTTGAACGCATCGGCGTGCTCAAGAACCAGGTCGAACGTCAGGATCCTTGAGATCCTGGCAACGATCATTTGGACTATTTTGGTAAAACCAAAACTAGGAGGTCCGTAACGATTTGCGGGAAAACGATCAATATCGCCATCACTGCCAAATTGCAGACGACGTACGGTGTTGCCGCCGTGTAGATCTGCCCGAACGTTGTTTCCGGCGTCACGCCTTTCATCACAACTAGCAAAAGACCGAACGGCGGTGTCATCAGAGCCGTTTCTAAGTTTACTAGCATCAAAACCGCAAACCAAATCGGGTCATATCCAAGGCCAATTACAATCGGGACAAAAATTGGAAGTGTGATCAGCATGATTGCAATCTGTTCCATGAAACAACCAAGCACCAGCACGATCAATTGCGTTGCGATAATAAGTAGGATCGGAGCAACATTGGCGCTCATGACGGTATCAAGCAGACCCTTAGTCGCTCCGGAATAGGCGAGTATTTGGCTAAAGCCGATAGCTGCAGCCATGATCGTAAAGGTCATTACCGAAATTCGCATGGAATCGAGCAGCGCCGCACGCAATAGACCCCACGTCAGTCGGCGATAGAACGCGACCAGCGCGATCGAGCTAAGCGCTCCGAGAGCCGCCGCCTCGGTCGGCGTTCCTACGCCCAAGACCATGAGCCCGGTGACGGAAAAGACAATGAATCCCAGGGGCAACATATCCCGGGCGAGCGTGTGGAGCCGCCCGCCCCAACGTACTCCCTTGACCTCGTAGGCCGGCGCAGCCTCGGGATAGAGAGCGGATCGGCCGATAATGTAAATGGCGTAGAACAACGCCATCATGAGCCCGGGAATAATCGCGGCCAGAAGGATTTTCGCGATCGAGAGCTTGGCGATGGAAGCCAAGATAACTGCGAGCGCGCTCGGCGGGATCATCATCGCAAGCCCGCCGCCGGCCATGATCGGTCCTATGCTCAGATCGCGCGCATAGCCGCGACGGCGCAGTTCGGGCAAAAGCATTGTCCCAAGCATGGCCGTGTTGGCCATCGTTGAGCCGCTCAGCGCAGAAAACACGCTACCCGATGCAATCGTCAGCAATGAAAGGCGGCCCGGCAGCCGTCCCACCCACTGGTCGATAGCGTCCACTGCCTGCTGGCCGAGCTTCGAATACCAAAGCACGACGCCCATGAAGACAAACAACGGAATCGGCACGAGGGCGAACGACGCCACCGAGCTGATCATGCTGAGCACGAGCTGCTGCAAGGGGCCGCCGACGCCCTGCAGGATAACAATGCCAAGCACATTGACCAGCAGAAATGCGAACGCGACCGGCATCCCCAACGCCATGACGAACAGCAGTCCGCCAAGAATTGCCGACAACGGTAACAGCCAATCCATGATACCCAGAGTTTTTCGCCGATTGATACCGGTCCGTCGCTACACCGACGGTTGGATCTTGTCTTCTACATCGCCGAGATCGTTTCTCTTGGCTTTGTCGCCTCCCCTCCATAGGACGACGACCACTCGAGCAAATTCGACCGCCGTTAAAATTAAGCCGACGGCGATCACGGCGAAGAGCAGGAATCTCGGAATCGGATAGATTCCGTATGTTTCTATTCCTCGCTGGTAATCACCGACGGCTGCGACCATCGCCCAGTAGCCGAGCGCGGCACTTATTGCGCAAGCAATCATGGCAGAAACGATCTTCATGGCATTCGCCAACGGGACGGGGACGGAGTCGACGAGAATTTCGATTGCCACGTGCCCGCGTTCCCGCACCAGCCACGCCATACCGAACGACAAAACGCATAACAGGCTGTATTCGGTGAATTCGTGTATCCATACGAGCGGGCGAGCGAAGATATAACGTCCCGCAACGTCCGCCCCGACGCCGAGCATGATCGCAAAGATCAATAAGGCGGCGACGAAAGCGAGCGTGTCGAGCAGCCGGTTGTAAACCCAGATCATGGTTTTAGCGCTGCGATGGGCTGGACGCTTTTGTCGCCCAGCCCCTCTCAATAGTGTCCGCTTCGCTCACTTCTCTGCGATGGCCTTGATCTGTGCCCCATTCTCTGGGGTCTTCGCCAAGAATTCCTTCCACCCCGCCGAGTAAGCCAGTTCGAGAAACTTCTTTGCATCCTCCGGCGAAAACTTGATGAATTCCATGCCCTTCGATTTCAACAGCTTATCTTCCAGCTTGATGAACTCACCCATAAACTCTTCGACGGCCCTTTCATACTCCGGCGCCAGAGCCTCAAGCTGATTGCGTACGTCCGGGGGCAGCGAGTCCCAAGCTTTCTTATTGATGAGAATGCACTCGACCAACGAATAGAAACCATGGTCGATCACGTACTTTGAGACCTCGTGTAGTCCGTAATCCGTGATTCCGGCATAGGTTGATCCGAAGCCGTCGACCACGCCGCGCTCCAGCGCAGCGTAAGTGTCGGCGAACGGGGTCGATACCGGCGTGCCATTCATTGCCTGGACCAATGGCGTGTAGACCGGAGATACCCTGATCTTAAAACCGGTTAGGTCGGGCTTTGTGATTGGCTTTTTCAGATAGAGGCGAAATGCCGTGTCCGGCGTGCCGCCGGCGTTGGCGAGATAGACGACGCCTCCCTTCTCCAAGTGGACCTTTCGCATGAGGTCAAATAGGCCAGATGCGCGCTGCTTCGAAGGAAGCTGACGCGTGTAGAGAAGTGCCATCCCTTCCGGCACGGTTCCCGTGTAATAGGACGTCACACCGACAATAACGTCGACGACGCCGTTGCGGAGGCCATCGAACTGCTGCAACGAGGGTACAACTTCCTCGCCGCCGAGAATATTGATCTTCACTCGCCCGTTCGTGCGCTTCTCCACGATCTCCTTGAAGATGAACATCGGCTTCGACAGGTAGATGTTCAGATTGTAAGGAGCGACCGCCTTCAGGGTGATCGATTCCTGCGCAATGGATTTTCCTGGAATTGCTAGGAATGCCAATGCGAGCAAGGAAGCTGCGACTTTCAATAATGTCCGACTCGACGATAAGATTCTTATTTTCGACTTTTTCGACGTCTCGATCATTGTATTCCTCCCACTTTGTTTGAGCCCAGTTTCTTTATTGTCGGCGTGCGAAGCCTTTACACTGGCCGGTCGTCTAGTTGATGCCGAATACCGTTCTCGCCTCCGCGACGGTCGCAGGCTCGCGGCCAAAGCGACGAGCGATGTCCGCCATCGCTTCGACCAACTGATAATTGCGTTTCGCAGGTTCACCATTCGGAAGGTAAATGTTGTCCTCGAACCCCACTCGAACAATGTCGCAGCCCATCAAGAGGCCGATCGTATTCATCGGGAACTGGTCCTTGTCGGTGGCGAGCACTTGCCATTTCGCATTGGGGAACAGCCGCTGGCCATCCTCCACAGCGAGCGCAAGCGTGCGCGCTGTTGGCGGCATAGCGCCGAACCCTAGGCAATAGTCCAGCCAGAAATGTTTGCTCGAGCGATCGAAGATGCCTTCGTTCACGTAGCGGTCGAGCTTGTAGAGCATGCTGGCTTCAGTGATTTCGAACTCCAGCGACGCGCCGCGCTTGTGCACGGCCTTGATGTTCTTTTGCAGCAGGTCTTCGGAGTTGACGTAGGGCGTAGTGCCTTTGTAGCCGCCGCCGGGGTGGTAAAAGTCCCACGAGCCGGCCGCGATCGAGAGCAGATCTTGCTTTGGTTCGAGCGAGAGCAACGCCAATCTCTGCTCATCGGTCGGCCAAATATAGCGGCCCGTGTCGCGATCAACACGGACCCCAAGTCCGTTCGTGGTCTGGATCAATATTCCGCATTTGTCGCGGATGCGCTTGATGATGTCCGCGAACACTTTGGGATCGCCTGTTGGTCCTTTGTCTTCGGCTCTGGCGTGGATGTGTACGACCGACGCGCCCGCCTTATGGCATTCGAATGCCGCCTCCGCGATTTCTGCCGGTGTCGTCGGGACCTGAGCCCCCTCCCGATCCAGCTGCGCGCCTCCATTGACTGCGGCCAGAATGACAAGCTTCTTCCCACCCATGCGCTTTCTTGCCTTTTATTTCCGCCACTTAGGCATGCGGTTGAATTGGACCGATCCGCCCCCATAGGCTTGGCATGAGCCATGAATAAGGGAAAAAATATATCAATGCAGCTTTTTGTCAATAAATCTGATATTATCGATTTTATGATGAGCTGGTAGCATGACATCAACTGAGGCTCAGCGCTTCGGCGGTCTTGAGAGTTCCACCGACGCCGACGCGGCGGTGCTGCAACTCAAGAAGGACATTGTCTCGGGCAGCCTCGCGCCGAACGAGAAGTTGCGCGTGCGGGCATTGACCGTGCGCTACGGCATCGGCGCGAGCCCTATGCGGGAGGCGTTGGCCCGGCTCTCCGGCAGCGGTCTCGTGCGGCTGGAGGGACAGAAGGGCTTTCGCGTCACCCCCATCAGCCACGCCGATCTTCTCGATATCACCCGCACCAGGCAAATCT
>JBBDNJ010000053.1:0-7357 GCA_040877705.1 Binatia bacterium
ACACGGACTTTCACCGTGCTGATGTGGCGCCTTCACGGGCGCACTCATTCCGGCGCAGGCCGGAATCCAGGCTACAATTGATCTGCGGCGATGGTGATCCGCGATCTATCGAATAGACTTTTTCAGGGAGGTACGTTAATTAATTCTGTTGTGAAAGGTTCATTGACCACGAACTTAGCGGCCGAGGTAGACCGGCTCTCGCGAGAGCGCGGCTATAGATATTTCCTCAGCGGCGCGGTTGACTCCCTCGAAGGAGACGCATGGCGCGTCGATGCGACGGTCCAGGGGACACGCCGTTATCAGGTCAATATCGCGCGCGCGCAGGACTCATTCGAGGTCTCGTGCAGCTGTCCTTATTACGATCGAGAGCTTGTCACTTGCAAACACATCTGGGCGACGTTGCTTGCGGCGGAGCAGCAAGGTCATCTAGGTGGCGGAGGAGAGAGCGCCCCACGCCAGATCAGAGAAGAGATACCTGGTCTATTTCCCGAGAAAAAGCGGCCGGCAGCAGCAAAAAAGCCGCGGGCGCTGGGCTGGAAACAGCAGCTTCAGGGCCTGCTGACCGACTTGGAAGCGGCACAGGCGCGCTCGTCCAACGAAGCGACACAGGAACGGCAGTTTATTTATCTCCTCCACCTCCGCGAGACCGTGATCAAGGAGCAACTCAACGTCGAAATCGCGCAGCGTGAAAAAAGGATGAACGGCAGTTGGGGCAAGCTCAAGACCCGCAGAATACGCCCCCAAGAACTTGCTGCTCTAACGGATGCGAGCGACAAGCGGATCATGTCGATACTGTTCGGCGCCAAGGAAGAAACGAGCTATGGATACTCGTCGTACTACTACGATTCGGCGCCCACCAGTTACACTCTGGCGCAACCGCTGTGGGAAGTTGTCCTGCCGCTCATGTGCGCCACGGGGCGGTGCTTCCTGCGCGCGTCTTTTAAAGAGGATGGGCTTGCGCCGCTCCAGTGGGAAGAGGGAAATCCCTGGGAGCTCTGGCTGGAGGTGATGCTCGATGAGGCCGGCGAACGCTACCTAGTCCATGGATCGTTGCGCCGCGGCGAGGCCGAGATGGATCTTCAACAACCGCAGTTATTCCTCTCCGGCGGGCTGGTGTTTTACGAGGACCGGATTGCTCGTCTCCAAGATTTCGGCGCCTTCGGCTGGATTTCCCTGCTGCGCGCGCAGGGACATCTTTCGGTTCCGAAAAACGATGTCGATCAGTTTCTCGGCGAATTGTTGCGGCTGCCGCGCCGGCCGCGGCTGGCGTTGCCGGAGGAGCTCAAGTTGGAGGAAGTGTCTTGCCGTCCCAAACCCTGCCTGGTCATCAAGCCGGGAAAGCCCGAGGCATGGAGCCGGGCCCGCCTGCTGGGCGAACTGTCTTTTAGCTACGACGGTCAAGTCATTCCATGCAAATATGCCGGTCAAGTCATCCACCAAACAGAGCGCCGCCGCGTGATTAACCGCGACTTCGAGACGGAGGCCGCCGCTGAACAACGGCTTAAGCAACTAGGTTTTCGCAGGCCCTATTGGAAGGGCGCCGATACCGAGTACGAATTGTTGCCGGATCGTCTCGCCAAGGTGGTGCGCGCGCTCAGCCACGAAGGTTGGCGCGTCGAAGCCGAGGGAAAGCTTTACCGGCAGCCCGGCGCCATGCGCTTTCAGGTCAATTCGGCTGTCGATTGGTTCGAGATCGACGGCGGCGCCAGCTTCGGCGAGACCACGGTTGCGCTGCCGAAGCTGCTGCGCGCGCTTAAGCAGGGCGAACCTACCGTGCGGCTCGACGACGGCACATTCGGCATACTTCCGGAAGAATGGGTAAAGAAATACGGCCTCCTCGCCGGACTCGGCAGCATCGAGGGAAATCGCCTGCGCTTCACCAGACAGCAGATCGGTTTGCTCGATGCATTGATCGCCGCTGAGCCCGAGGTGAGCGCCGATGCGACCTTCGAGCGTCTGCGCCAGGAGCTCTACTCGTTTGCCGGCGTCGAGGCCGCCGATCCGACGGCGGATTTCGCGGGCCACTTGCGCGACTACCAACGCGAGGGACTCGGTTGGCTTGGTTTTCTCCAGCGCTTCGGCTTCGGCGGCTGTCTGGCCGACGATATGGGATTGGGCAAGACGATTCAGGTATTGGCGCTGCTCGAATCGCGCCGCGAATTGCATGCCCGAAACGAACGCCGGTCGCCGCGCCCGTCGCTGGTGGTGGTGCCGCGCTCGCTGGTGTTTCACTGGAAGAGAGAGGCCGGCCAATTTGCGCCCAAGCTGCGCCTTCTCGATCATACCGGCGCGTGGCGCTTGAAACCCGGCGATCATTTCAGCGATTACGACCTCGTGATCACGACCTACGGCACTTTGCGCCGCGATGCTCTCCACTTCAAGGCCCAGCGTTTCGACTACTGCATTCTCGACGAAGCGCAAGCGATCAAAAATGCCGGCACGCTGTCGGCCAAAGCCGCGCGCTTGCTGCGCGCCGACCACCGCTTGGCCATGAGTGGCACGCCGGTGGAAAACCATCTGGGCGAGCTCTGGAGCCTTTTTGAATTTCTTAACCCAGGCATGCTCGGCAGCGCTACGGTATTCGGCCGCGCCGGGCGCAACCCCGATACCGCAACGCGCAACATACTGGCTCGGGCGCTGCGGCCTTTTGTCCTGAGGCGCACGAAAAGCCAGGTGGCGCGCGAGTTGCCGGCAAAAACCGAGCAGACGATCTTTTGCGACCTCGAAGGTCGCGAAAAAAAGCTCTACGACGAGTTGCGCGCCTTTTATCGTGCCCGCTTGTTGAAGGATGTCGAGCATGAAGACATGAGCCGAGTTAAGTTCCAGGCGCTCGAGGCCTTGCTGCGTTTGCGCCAGGCCGCTTGCCATCCCGGGCTAATCGATAAAAGCAAAGCCGGCGAGCCCAGCGCCAAGGTCGATACGCTCATTGCTCAGCTCGATCAGGTGCGCGAAGAGGGACACAAGGTTCTAGTGTTCTCGCAGTTCACCAGCCTGCTGGCTATCGTACGCAACCGGCTCGATAAGGATAAAGTTGCCTATGCCTACCTTGATGGCCGGACGCGTGACCGTGAGGCGCGCGTGGATCAATTTCAAAACGATGCGAGCGTGAAAATATTTCTCATAAGTCTCAAGGCGGGTGGCCTGGGGCTCAACCTGCACGCCGCGGAATACGTCTATCTTCTCGATCCATGGTGGAACCCCGCCGGGGAAGCGCAGGCCATCGACCGGGCGCACCGCATCGGCCAGACGCGCCAGGTCTTCGCTTATCGGTTGATCGCCCGCGGCACGGTGGAGGAGAAGGTGCTCGAGCTGCAAAAAAGCAAACGCGAGCTCGCCGACGCCATTATTACCGCGGACAATAGTCTGATGCACAATCTCACGCGCCAGGATCTCGAGTTGCTGCTCTCCTGATTTCGCTAGAAATATCCTTCGTTCAACGGTTCAATCCCTGCGGGTTTGATTCCCCGTAGCTTGCTGCGCAAAGAGTTATTCCCAGACCTCAGAGTCCGTCATTCCCGAATGCTTCTACCGGGAATCCAGGCGAGACCGGAACTGGACCCCCGATTAAGACATTCGGGGGTGACGCCTTTGGGGTAAATTCTCATCGCTATGTTCTGATACCCCGTCAGCTTGCTGCTTGGGTAGTTCATTGGGAAAGATTTCTCCCTTTGGTCGAAATGACAGGAGAATGCTTCCGAAGTTCAGTACCATCCCATCTATATCTATACTTCCGAAGTTTTTTTCTGTCATTCCGAACGAACGTGAGGAATCTTTCCGAAATGACAGGCGGATTGTCATCTTCTTCGGGCCATGAAATCTGAGCCTGTGATGTAATTACCTTGCTGCATCACCTCGTGTTTCCCGGTTGACATTTGCGCGCGCCTCTCTGTAAGCTCAGCGCAGGTTCGACAAACCAAGAGGATCCACTTATGGCGTATGATTTACTGATCAAGGGCGGGCGAATTTACGACGGCAGTGGCTTGCCTTCCTATCTCGGCGATGTGGCGGTCAAAGACGGACGGATTGTTGAAACGGGCCGGATCAACGGCAGTGCGCAGCGAGTTGTTAATGCCGATGGCCTGGCGGTATCGCCCGGCTTCATTGATTTTCATACGCATCTCGATGCCCAGCTACTCTGGGATCCGATTGCCAGCTCCTCTTGCTTTCACGGCGTGACCACGGTCATTCCCGGCAATTGCGCTCTAGCGCTCGCGCCGTGTAAAGACCAGGATCACGATACCATTTTGAAAAGTTTCGAAAGAGTCGAAGCGATCTCATTGCCAGCGCTCCGAGCCGGCGTGCAATGGGCATGGACAACCTTTCCGGAGTACCTGAACCGTTTGCGCGGCAATTTGGGCGTGAACGTAGCCGCGCTGATGGGCCATTGCGCGCTGCGCCAGTTCGTCATGGGCGATGCCGCTATCGAGCGCGCGGCGACGCCCACCGAAGTTCATCAGATGAAAGAGGTGCTCAAAGCCGGTGTGCGCGCGGGGGCTATCGGCTTTTCGACCAATCAGAATCCCGTTCACATGTATGCCGACGGCACACCGATTCAGAGCCGCTTTGCCACCGACGAAGAAATCATCGAGCTCGCCTGCGCGCTCGGCGAAATCAATCAGGGCGCGGTGCAGATTTCACGCGGCTCGCTGGGCGTATCGGTGCCCGCGCGCGAGACGGTCCAATTGTTCGACGAGATTTCGTCGCGGTCTGGCCGGCCGGTGATCTGGCAGAGCATCGCGCATCGTTGGGATAAGCCGAATGAATGGCGCCTGCTGTTGGATTTGGCGAAGGAGTCTCTGGACCGGGGCGTGCAGTCGTATCCGCTGTGCAACGCGCGCCTGTTCAACAACCGCCTGACGATGAAAAACGCGCAGGTGTTCGATGACCTGCCGACCTGGAAGACGATTCTGTTCCTGCCGCTCGAAGCGCGCATCGCCGCGATTAAAGATCCGGAGACTCGCAAAAAGATGCGCTATGAAGCGGTGGAAGAAAAGAAACCTTCGCGCTTCTCGCGGCGCTGGGATCTGGTTTACTTGATCAAAGCGGCGACGCCGGCGAACAAACACCTGGAGAAGAAAAGCGTCGCGGAGATCGCCAAGATTCGCGGCCAGGACGTGATCGCCGCTTTTCTCGATCTGTCGCTCGAAGAAGGTCTGGACACCGAGTTTCAGACCTCCAGCACCAACGGCGATGAGACGGCCGTGGCGGAGATCATACGCAGCCCGTACGTGCTGGTCGGCCAGTCCGATGCCGGCGCGCATCTGATCTATGATGCCGGCTTTGGTTATGCTACCCGTCTGCTCGGCTACTGGGTGCGCGAGAAAGGCATCATGAGCTTGGAAGAGGGCGTGCGCAAGCTTACATTCATGGTGTCGTCGATTTTTGGTTTGCATGATCGTGGCTTGGTGCGGCGCGGCATGGCGGCGGATCTCGTGCTCTTCGATCCGGCGACGATACGCGAATGCGCGCCGGAAATGGTGCAGGACTTGCCGGCAAGTGAAAAACGGTTCATTCAAAAAGCCGTCGGCATCGAGATGACCGTTGTCAACGGCCAAGTGCTGGTGGAAAAAGGCGCCCACACCGGCGCCCTGCCCGGGGCAGTGCTCGGCGGAAGCAACGGCGGCGCGCTGCAAGCGGCGGCGTAAAGGAGAACATCGGCCATGTATTACGGCGCGCGAGGAATTGTCGGCCTGGTAAAACCCACGTATCGACCGGGTTCGATGGAGAGTTTTATCAAGCTCATGCCCGACGGCGTGGGCTTTATCCCATTTCATGCCGGGATTCGTGCCGGCAATGAGAAGGAATTTCAGGATGCGCTGGCGGTGGCGGAGAGAAAAGTCGCGAGACTCGCCGAACTCGGCGCCGACGTGGTCATGATCATGGGGGCGCCGCCGGCCATGGTGCGCGGGCACGGCGCCGATCGACAACTCGCGGAGCAATTGACCAGGAAGTACGGTATCCCCGTTACTGTGGCGACCATCGCGCAGGTGGATGCGTTTCGCGCCTTGGGGATGAAAAAACTGGTCGGCATAACCTACTTTCAAGAAGATATGAACCAAAGGTTCGCGAAATTCCTCGAGGACGACGGTTTTGAAGTCAAGGCCATGAAGGGCATTGATGTGCCATTTAAAGACGCCGGCAAAACTCCGCCGGAGGCGATCTATGCTTTTGCTAAAAAGGTGTTTATCGAATATGGTCCCGTCGACGGTATTTACATGCTTGGTGCCGGTTGGAACAATTTGCCCGTCATCGAGATGCTGGAAAGGGATCTCAAGACTACCGTAGTTTCGAGTATTCCCGCGCAAGTTTGGGCGACCAAAAAAATCCTTCATCTCAACGAACCGGTAACCGGTTACGGTCGTTTATTAGCGGAGATGCCGTAAGAACCGGAGTCATGGAGTGTTGCAGTGATGAAAAAAGTGCAAATCCTAACAATCTTCGTGCTTATGTTGTGTATCGAGCTCTGGCTAGCCACATTCCCCGTGATTGCGCAGACGGTTAAGGAAAAAGGGGAGGCGGAAGGCAAGCTCATGTTTTACGCAGCCTTCAACGCGAAGGATTCGAAAACGCTCACCGACGGATTTAAGCAGCTCTTTCCCAAGATCGATGCGGTTTTTTATCGAACCACCGATGCCGCGCTCATGGAAAGAATTTTGACTGAAAACCGCGCTGGTCAAAATCTTTGGGATGTGGTCATGACGACCAGTTTTTATGGCCACAACTTGAAAAAGCGTGGCCTGCTGGCGAATTATGATTCGCCCGAACGGAAATATTTCCGCGAAGGCTATAAAGATTCGCAGGGCGCGTGGACGTCGCTCTACACCAATTATGCAGCCTTCGGCTACAATACGAGCGCAGTGTCCAAAGGGAGCGTGCCGAAGTCTTACGCGGACTTGTTGAAACCCGAATGGAAAGGCCACATCGGTATGGACAGCAAGGCCTACGAATGGTTCGGCACGATGATTAAAGCCATGGGCGAAGAAAAAGGTTTGGCGTACATGCGCGCGCTGGCCAAGCAAGCGCAGTTGCGCGGCGGTCGGACGCTGCTTGCTCAGTTGGTGGCCGCAGGCGAATTTAAAGGCGCGCTCACTGCGTACTCGCAGACTTTCGAAACCATGAAACCCACCGGCGCGCCGGTCGATTGGGTTTATTTGAATCCCGTGTTCGCCAATATTCATCCCATGGGTGTTTCCGTTAAGGCGCCTCATCCCAATGCGGCGCGATTGTTCATCGATTTTGCGCTGTCTAAACGAGGCCAGGGACTTGTGCGCGACATGGACAGAATTCCCGATAGAATCGACACACCGCCGGAACAGGCCCGCTTAATGGAAAGCATCAAGCCGGCTTTCGCGCCGAC
>JBBDNJ010000054.1:0-7344 GCA_040877705.1 Binatia bacterium
GAGGCTCGTGCACTCGGTTAGTTCTTTTCACCCACAAATTTGTCGCACACCCGATTTGGAAGATAACCTTGACAACAGCTTTCTCTAGCTGCTATTTACAGGGTCCCACGAACGATCGACTTGTATGTTCAACTTTGCTCCTCACAAAGAAAAATTCTTCGATCTTTTCAAAGAATCCGCACAGAATGCGCTCGCCGGCGCCAAGGCACTTAAGGAAATGCTTGAATATTACGACAACCCCAAGGAATCGTGGAAAAAGATCAAGGAGTTGGAGCACGACGGTGACAGAATAACACATCGGACCATCCGGAGTTTGAATCAGACCTTTCTGACTCCCATCGACGCAGAGGATATTCACGCGCTCACCACAGCGCTGGATAACGTCATGGATGCCATCGAGGCGGCAGCGTCGCGCATGGTTCTTTTTCGGATCGATCGCCCCACCCCCGAAGCGAAAGAGCTCAGTGAAATTATCATTACGTCCACGGAACAGCTGGTCAAAGCCGTTTCTCACATGCCCCGGTTGGATGATGTCGACGAATACTGCATCGAGATCAATCGCCTTGAAAACGCCGCGGATGACATCTACCGCAAAGCCATCGGGCGCCTTTTCGAAGACGGAACAGCGCCGCTCGAAGTCGTCAAATGGCTCGATATTTACGATATTCTCGAATCCGCCACGGATCGTTGCGAGGACGTAGCGAACACCCTTGAGACCATTGGTCTGAAAAACTCCTAGTCGCCACCAGCGCTCCACATGTTTGACGGCAACCTGATTCTCTTCCTGGTCCTCGGGCTTATTCTGGCAGCCGAATTCGTCAATGGCTGGACGGATTCGCCGAATGCGATTGCCACGGTGGTATCGACACGAGTGCTATCGCCCTATCAAGCATTGATTATGGCGACGGTGCTCAATGCTATCGGTGCCATGTCGGGCACCGCGGTGGCCGCCACCATCGGAAAAGACATAGTCCGACCGGAAGTCATCGATCTTACCACCGTGGCGGCCGCCATGGTCGGCATAATCTTCTGGAGCACGCTGGCCTGGTATTACGGCTTACCTACCAGCGAAAGTCATGCTCTTATCGCCGGGCTCACAGGCGCCGGATTCGCTACGGCCGGAACTGAAAGTTTGTTGTGGACGGGGTGGAGCAAAGTCCTGATCGGTCTGGCATTTTCTTCGTTTTTAGGTTTCTTTGGCGGCCTGTTGCTTATGGCATTATTATACCGCCTTCTGGCCAACAGCCGCCCGGGAAAGGTTCGGCGCACTTTCGGGCGTTTACAAATTCTCTCGGCAGGGTTTATGGCGTTCAGTCACGGCTCCAACGACGGGCAGAAATTCATCGGTGTTTTTACACTGGCGCTCTTGCTCGGCGGTATATTACCGGAATTCCAGGTGCCGGTGTGGGTGATCCTACTTTGCGCCGTGACGATGGGAGTAGGCACAGCTGTTGGTGGCTGGCGCATTGTTCGGACCATGGGGCTGCGCCTGACCAAGCTTGAACCGGTCCACGGGTTCGCGGCCGAAACAGCAGCCGCTCTGACTATCGAGGTGGCGACTCGCCTTGGCATCCCCGTAAGCACAACTCAGACCATCAATACCGCCATCATCGGGGTGGGCGCGACTCGCAGGCTTTCCGCTGTACGGTGGGGGGTAACGTTCGAGATCGTCACCGCCTGGATTCTCACGTTTCCTGTCTGCGCAGCGATCGGCTGGTTGGCTGCAAAAATTCTCCTGTTTTTCTGATAGAGGGGTAGCCGCAGGGCGCGCGATCAAGCGCGCGAACAGTTATCGCGCCGTGAACGAATAGCTTCTGACTGTATTATCCTTGTTAAACACGACATAAAGATCTTTGGAATCGCGTAGCTGGCCTAACTGGTAGTATTGATACGTGTAGATCCAGGTTTCGTAACCGTTTTCAAAGCCTTTTCGTACCGGCTCCCCGAAATCAGCAAATATCTCTCTCTGTGTTGTTACGTTATTGGTAATATTTCTAACCGGCGAGGTCGCAAAGTCGCGGCCTTGATAGAAACATCCGGAAAGGAACACCGCAAATAGAAGATATCGGATTGCTTTGCGCATAACGGCCCTATATTTCCCTCCGGCCTTCGAGCGCTTTTCCAAGGGTCACGACGTCGGTATATTCCAAATCACCCCCCATCGGCAAACCACGCGCGATCCGCGTTACGGCAACGCCGAGCGGTTTAATCACTTTCGAGAGATAGAGCGCGGTTGCCTCGCCATCCATGGTGGGATTGGTGGCGACGATGACCTCTTGAACAACTTCGTTTTTAATTCGTTCGATCAGTTCCTTGATGCGCAACGCATCCGGACCGACACCGTCCAATGGCGAAATCGTTCCGTGCAGAACGTGATACAGCCCCTTGAACTCCTGGGACCTCTCTACCGCGATCAAGTCGGGCGGCTCCTCCACGACACAAATCCTCTCTCGCTCCCGTTTCGGATTTCGGCAAACCCAGCAGATCGCCGTCTCGCCGTTTTGCGCATCCACCTCGCTAAAGCCAAAACAAATCCGGCACAGCCCCATCTCCTTGCGTAATTTCCCGATACTCTCGGCAAGATTGAAAACGTCGTCTTTTTTCCCTTTCAACATGTGAAATGCCAAGCGGGCCGCCGTTTTCTCTCCGATCCCGGGGAGCTTGGACAGTTCTTGAATTAAACGCGCGAGGGGTGCGGGGTAAGTGCTCATATCGATAGTCCGGGAATCTTAAATCCTCCCGTTACCTTGCTCATCTCGGTAGAAACCATGTCGCGCGCCTTACGCATACCGTCATTGACCGCCGCCAAGACCAGATCTTCAAGCATTTCCTTTTCTTCGACATTGACCACGGTCGCATCGATCTTAATCGCCGTGAGCGCAAACTGACCATTGACGGTCACCTGAACCATGCCGCCTCCCGCCGATCCTTCCATCGTTTTTTGCGCCAATTCCTCCTGGATTTTCGCCATGCGCGACTGCATTTCTTGCGCTTGTTTCAGCAAATTACCCATTCCACCGATTCCTTTGGCCATTGAATCCTCCTACAATAATAGTGAATTGCCACTTCACGAATGAAAATTCACATTAAGCATTCTCTTTACGAACTCCTTTGATCGATCCGCCGAAGATGCGCAGGGCCTCCTTGACCATCTCGCTACCTGCTTCTCCGCTCGCACGAGGCGCCTCCTGCCTCGTGACATTCACCTCAGTTAACTCGGTCAGGTTGATTGCCACGTCGCTGGAAAAAAAACGCCGGGCGAAGCTCTTCAATAAAGTCATGTTTTCGGCGTCCAGGAGATAACTAAGGTGATGCCTCTCAGCGATTCCGATGGTAAACGTCTCGGGCGGAACGGCAATAACGCTGCCCGACTCCAAGTGGGACGCCAATAGTTTCTTTTCCTTGCCGACAAACGAGATGAAATTCCGCCAAACCTGGTCTTTATCTGCAAACGCCGGCAAGGCGGTAACTGGTTGCACAGGACTAGCGCTACGTGGCGGTGACGTCTTCAATCCGGCAGCGGTCGTTTGTCCATCGCTACCCAATCGGCTCTCTAGTTGCATGAGACGCTCGATCAGTTGGCCTACGGGAAGAGTCTTCGGCAAGGTCGTTAATCGCACCAACAGGGTTTCCAGAACAAATCGTGGATTGGCCGCGCGGGCGACTTCGTCGTCGCCCGCGGCCATGAAGTCAAAATAGTCCAACAAGATATCCACCGACACCTGGGCCGCTTGGGAGATCAGATCGGTGATTTCCTGATCCGGTAAATCGAGCAGTTTTCCGTCGTTATCTGATAGACTTTTGGCCGCACCTTCTTCACAGAGCCGGGCTACCATTAGATTGCGAAAATGCTCGACCAAGTCTTTCGACAAACGCGTTAAATCACGTCCCTGCCCGGCGGCCTGAGCCACCAGTTCCAGGCAACGTTTACCGTCACCGACGATCACCGCTTCCGATATATCAAAAAGCATGCGCCGTTCGGCCAGCCCGAGAATTTCCTGTAACAATGGTTCGTCTACTTCCGGCGGCTGGTTATTTTCGGCGCCGGCGCAGGATAGCACTTGCTCCAGTAAAGACTGAGCATCACGCATGCTTCCATCAGCCTCGCGAGCGAGCGAAACCAGAGCGCCTTGGCTAATCCTGAGTCCCTCTCTGCCCGAAATCTCGCTCAGTCGTTGAACGATCTCCCTGAGGGAAATGCGCCGGAAATCAAAACGCTGGCAGCGCGACAAAATGGTTTCCGGGAGTCGATGCGGCTCGGTGGTTGCGAGAATGAATTTGACCGAAGGCGGAGGCTCCTCCAGAGTTTTCAACAGCGCATTGAAGGCATCCTTGGTGACCTGATGGACTTCGTCGATGATGTAAATCTTAAACCGGCATTGGGCGG
This sequence comes from Binatia bacterium, assembly GCA_040877705.1. Taxonomy (GTDB): domain Bacteria; phylum Desulfobacterota; class Binatia; order UBA9968; family UBA9968; genus WHTF01. The sequence goes on from JBBDNJ010000054.1 coordinate 4,388, forward strand.
GTCGGTAACGAACATTCTCAATGATCTGGCGAATCTCATCGATACCGCGGTTCGAGGCGCCGTCGATCTCAATAACATCGATGCAACTTCCCTGCGTGATTTGCTCGCACTGGACGCACTCGTTACAAGGGGCCGGAGCCGGCCCCTTGGAGCAATTGAGAGCCTTAGCCAGAATTCTGGCAGCCGTGGTTTTCCCTACGCCACGCACCCCCGTAAACAAGTATGCGTGAGCAATTCGGTTCCCCCGTATGGCATTCTGCAAAGTGCGGGTAATGTGGCTTTGCCCGGTCACGTCTTCAAAGCTTTGGGGGCGCCACTTACGAGCTAACACAAGGTAAGACATGTTGTCCCTTCAAATCTCAAGTTACTGCTTGGGGCAAAAGCATTTGAAATAGGAGATCTGAATTTGTAAACGCCGAGCGGAGCGAGGCTTTGGGATGCCCATTGCTGACAGCCAGGTTACCCTGTGGCACAGGGGAATTCCGGTACCGCTGCTTCCTTCCGGACCTGACGGGGTTCGCGGCTCCGCCTTGCACAGGACCTAACTATCAGCAATCGGCATCCCAAAGTTATGAAAAAATCCTCGTTATGCCTTAGCCATCCGACGTGGCTGGCGGAGAGGGGGGGATTCGAACCCCCGGTACTCTTTTGGAGTACACACGATTTCCAGTCGTGCACCTTCAACCGCTCGGTCACCTCTCCAACAACTGCCGTCGCCCGGATATCACGACCCAAGCGTACACACGCGAAACTAGCACAGTGTATCGATGTTTTCTACAAACCGCAGTCGTGTTTTACCCCATTCGGAGAGACGATGACGTAAATCTATAGGGGCTTCATCGTTAAATCAAATTACCGCAAAAAATAAAATATTTTAACCGCAAATCGTCCTAAACGCCGCCTATCCTAAGACTTTTGCGATCAATACGGGACATCGATTGACTGACAGGAAAATTTATTGCAAACAACGCTTACAGTTTTATTGGCTCGGAATAATTTTTACTGGAGAAAGTCCTTGAATTACTGAAAAAGTTTTGGCATTTTTACCTGCAAGCAAATCAGACATCGTGTAATCGTCCTGCTGTTATTTTTTGCAACGTCGACGAAAGGCAACTTGATGCATAAGCCACTTGGTCAGTCGATCAAACCACGAAATTCCGCGGCAGCACTACAAACTAACACGGCGAGCCGACCCATGGCTGAGGTCGCGCCTGTGCGTGCCAAGCCGGATTGCCCAGGCATGAGGCTGATCCCATGGAATGATATCTGGACATCGCTTAAAGCCGCGAAGTATCGCGGCAACGGTAATATGATCGAAGTGTTTTACGACACGCTTTTCAAAGAAGCGGTATTCGATGATCGTGGCGCCTGGTCACTCGACATTCGCCTCAAAAACAACTAAGACTGCGCTCGCTTCGATACTCCGCTCTCTCAGAGTTTTCTCTTACGCCGGTCCGGCAGCTCTTCGGGGTCTTCCTAGACGGTATTCCTTTTTGGATGGCCCCCAATCAATCCTCTTGAGCGGCTCGGCAATGGCCGGCGCTTTCGATCTGGACATTTCCGCTTCCATGGAGTAATGGGGGATTAATTTCACCGTGCATAGAGCGGAAAGGAATCCTTATGGCGACATTAATCACTGGATTGGGATTGGTTGGAACTTCGTATGCTCAGCTCGCGCTCAAGCGCGGCGAAAGCGTGGTCTTTTACGATGTCGCGCCAAGACAAGATTTCTTGGCAAACAAATTGGGTACGGCAAACGTGACGGTGGTGCAGCGCGACGTCCGCGATCTGCCCGCGTTGATCGAAACGATCTTGAAACACAAGGTCGATACCGTCATCCATACTGCGGGATTGATCGGCGGCAAGGTGGCGCAGCCGATCTATACCGGTCTGCAAATCAATGTGATGGGAACCATCAATGTCGCCGAAGCGGTGCGCTTGACGGCGGTAAAACGCCTTGTGCAAATCAGCACATTCGGCGTCTATGACCGGCGCGGCGGGGAACCCGGCCCCATCGACGAAAGTTTTCACCGTGGACCGGGCGAACCTTATGGCAACTCTAAAGTCGCCAAAGAACTGATGGTCGAAGCGTACCAGCGTCTCTACGGCTTTGAACTGATCGTTTTACGGCTGGCCAATGTTTATGGCGTCGGACACTTTGCCGGCGGCTCAGGCGGCGGTGAGATGGTGCAAAATATGTTGCAGACCGGCATCAAAGGCGGCGTGGTCAAAATCGCCCAGGAAGTGGCACGCGATTTCGAGTATGTGTATTGCAAAGATCTGGGACGCGCTCTGGATAAAGCGGTGACGACACCCTTATCCGCTCCGGTGACGTTGAACATCGGCACCGGCGTCGTCATCAAGTTCGACGATCTGGTAGCGACCGCGGAAAAATTGCTGCCCAATCTGCAGGTGGAAATGATACCCGGGCAGAAACCGCGCTCGGCCAAGCAACCGATGGTCATCGCCAAAGCCAAACATTTTTTGGGCTGGGAGCCCGAGTATGATTTGTCAGCCGGTTTCAAAGACTACATTGAGGAATTGAAAGCTCTAGGATAAATCGCAGATCGTTTGGATTCATATCTGTGTGTAGGGGCAGGCCTACGTGCCTGCCCTCCGATTCAGGGCAACCACACAGGGTTGTCCATACAGATAATCCTACGTCCTATATCGGCACGGCCGTGGTACGGATGTCGATAACCAATGATCAAAACTTCTCCGTGCCCCGTCTACCGCTCTTGATCGCTTCGTAGCGAACGTCCTTGCCATCGGTTACGATCACAATCGCGCCGTCTTCGCCGGTGCTGAGAATCTCCGCACCGGCATTCCGATAACGTTCCGTCACCTGTTCTTTCTTAGACGCGGAAGCGGTTCGCGTCGATCCGGATACTACGGCTAATTTCGGTTGCACGGCGGCGACAAAATCCGGTGTGCTCGTAGCGGCGCTGCCATGGCGG
>JBBDNJ010000055.1:0-38040 GCA_040877705.1 Binatia bacterium
AGGCCAAGATTGTGCAAAGACCTCAAGACTACGCCTGGAGCAGCTACCGTGCCTATGTACAGGAAAAGACTAGCTCTTGGCTCAATCGCGAAGTGATCTTGGGGCAATTGGGGGCAAAGGCGAAGGAGCGGTTTTTAAACTATCGTGAGTATGTCGAAGGCGCCATGAAGAGAGGCGAAGCATGGGAGCCGCTTCCCGTCATCGGTCAGGCCTTTGTTGGGGAGGAGGGTTTTGCTAGGCAGGCGAAGAGAAAATCGGTAACGGCCGATGTTACTAATGAGAAGTATGGCTTAAGGGAGATCGCCCAGGCGGTGGGCCATGTGCTCAGGCTGGAGGAAAACGACCTAAAAAAGCCGTTAAGAAGCGAAGAGGTTCAGAAGGGGCGAGTGATTTTGATGTATTTGGCCAGGACGCATGGAGAAATCAACTTAAAGGAACTGGCAGATTTTTTAGGTGTCAAAGAGATGTCGACAGTGAGTCATGGGGTGAGAAGGGCTGAGGTCCGGCTTAAGGAGGATCGCGACTTCAGGCACACCGTGGAAAAAGTGTTGAAGAATCTTGCTCATTCACCTATGCAAGCCTGACCCTATGACCCCTATGACCCCACACAGTCAAATTTTAAACGGAGAACTTCTCTAATCTTACGCATGGATAACCTCGCTTTGGCCATCAACAACCCCTCCTTCAAGATAAAGGCGGGATTGTAACAGCCGGGTTACCCAGCGTCGCTTAGCTCATCGACTTAACCCCTAACCGGGGGGCCGGAATGCTCCGAAATGGGTGGCCGGAATCGTGCGAAATACCCAGCTAATCACGGTCTTACTTGACAGAAAATCTTTTTTGATGCAATTGTGCCCGCTAATGGAATCTATTACTTCCTACGCTTGCCAGTGAAAGCAAACATACGAATAGCTATAAGTTACCGCGGCTTTTTTGAACGGATGTGGGTTTCAATTAAGAACCGACACTGGACTTTCCTGCTTCTAGTCGGACTATTTTTATTGTGTGTTGGCATTTCCCGCACGACCGCTCTGGATTCTAAGCCGCTTTCGATCGCCGAGCTCACCACGCGCTCTGATGTCATCGCCCTTGGCACGGTAATTTCCACTACCAGCGACTGGGATCTAAACAGGACCGCGATTTATACCAAGATCGTTTTGCAAGTCGAACAGGGCTTCAAAGGCACGGGTGCCGGGAAAGAGATAATGTTTCAACAGCTCGGCGGCCAGGCGGGGGATATTGTCAGCGAGGTAGCAGGAACGGCGGTTTTTAAGACCGGAGAGAAAGTCGTAGTGTTTCTCTTTCGAAATAAAAAACAAAGCTTGGAAGTAGTCGGATCTTTTCAAGGGAAGTTTTTAGTCGAAAAGCGCCCGCCGGAAGGCGAGATGGCGGTCCGTAGAGTCCCTGGAATCGCTAAGCCGCTCGATGAAATGTCTCTGGGGCGTCTAAAGATGCTGATTCAAACGGCTCTTGCGAAGTAGCTTTGCTGAAACCATAAGCCTGTTCATTACAACTCTGATTAGTCCGGGATATTACAGCACTTGATCAACCCAACTTCGCACAACCGGCTGAGGGCAACCTGGCTTCTGATCGTTTTGTTCGTTGCTTTCATCGCGCATCTCAAGTCCGCGATGGCAACCATCGTTGTGCCGACGGCAGATCATCATCTCGTCCGGCAGGCCGCTGCCATCGTCCAAGGGCAAGTGACGCGGATTGAAAGCCACTGGGATGCGGGAAAAAAGCAGATATACACTCACATTACCGTTCAGGTAGAAGAAGTTCTCAAGGGCGGTCTTGCGCAAACCGAACTCACGATAAAACAGGCGGGTGGCACCGCCGGGGCGCTACATTCCTGGGTGCACGGAAGCCCGGAGTTTGTCGTGGGAGAGCGAGTGCTTCTTTTTCTGATAGCGAATTCCGATGGCACACCGCGAGTGCTTGGTCTTTATCAAGGGAAATTTTCCGTTATCGTCGATGCGCAGACGGGAGAACAAATTGCCTATAGAAATCCGAGGCCCGAAGGTGTTCGGGTTCTTGGGCGCTCGAGCGCGAACCAGACCGCACCGGGCTCGATCTTGAGTATGCGTCCACTGGCGGGATTTAAAGCGGAGATCGCCGCGCAACTGTCGGTTGAGCGCGCACCCAGCAGTTCCGCCAAGTCGATGAATGCTAAACCGGCGCCTCAAGACATCGTGGAGAGCCACTCGGAATTTACTTTCCTGGGAAGCCCGTCGCGATGGTTCGAACCCGATGCCGGGCTTAGCATCGCTATGATGATGAATTCTCAGGGAGAGCCGAGCGCTCCGGGGAGTGGGTTTGCGCAGATCCGGACTGCTTATCAGGCCTGGAGCACGGTGATCGGCTCGACGTTTAGATTCCAGGACGGTGGGTTTACTTCCGCTCAGGGGTTCAGTGCCGACGGCGTGAATGCGATTTCGTTTCGTGATCCCCTGGGACAGATCGATCCACCGCAGGATTGCAGCGGGACGTTGGCGATGGGCGGTTACTTCCGCAGCGCCAGCGAAACCCGCACGGTTAACGGTCAAACATTTTTTCGCATTCTCGAAGGAGATATCGTCTTCAACGATGGCTGGCAGGGCTGCGGCTTCTATGAAGATTTTAGCAATCTGGCCGAGGTGGCGACTCATGAGTTAGGTCATGTATTGGGACTGAACCATTCGCAAGACGTAAATGCCACGATGTACGCCTTCGCTCATTTCGATGGCCGCAGTGCCGCACTGCAAAGCGATGATGTTTCAGGAGTAAATTTTATTTATCCTAAGAGTGTTTCTACGGCTCAAGTTCAGTACGCCGACGTTAACGGAGACGGCAGTGCGGACTCGGTGAACTTCGATATTTCGGGAGGTGCAGGGATCTGGGTAAGTTTAGCCTCGAACACCGACTCGACCCTTCCCGACATGTGGCTGCAGCATGGACCCTCGACGCCGGACCAGATTCAGTACGCCGATGTTAACGGAGATGGCAAAGCCGACGCGCTGTACTTCGATACGTTGCGCAGTAGAGGGGTATGGGTCAGCTTATCGACCGGCGGCGGCTTTACGGCCCCGGAAAACTGGCTGCAGCACGGAGAGTCAAGACCGGACCAAATTCAATATGCCGACGTTAACGGCGACGGGAAAGCCGATGCGCTGTACTTCGATACGTTGCGCAGTAGAGGGGTATGGGTCAGTTTATCGACCGGCAGCAATTTTGTTAGCCCGGGAATGTGGGCGCAATATGGACCATCCACTCCGGATCAGATTCAGTACGTCGATGTTAATGGAGACGGCAAGGCCGATGCCGTCCATTTCGATATCGAAGGAGGCCTCTGGGTGAGTTTGTCAACCGGCAGCGGATTTATGGTTCCAGAAAACTGGCTGCAGCATGGACCCTCGACGCCGGACCAGATTCAGTACGTCGATGTTAACGGAGATGGCAAGGCCGATGCACTTTATTTCGATACACTGCGGGGTCATGGGGTATGGGTGAGTTTATCGACCGGCAGCGGTTTTACGGCCCCGGAAAACTGGCTGCAGCATGGAGAGTCAAGTCCGGGCCACATTCAATACGCCGATGTTAACGGCGACGGGAAAGCCGATGCGCTGTACTTCGATACGTCGCGGAGTAGGGCGGTGTGGGTCAGCTTATCGACCGGCAGCGGTTTTACGGCGCCGGAAAACTGGCTGCAGCATGGAGAGTCCGCTCCGGATCAGATTCAATATGCCGACGTTAACGGCGACGGCAAGGCCGATGCGCTGTACTTCGATACTTTAAGGAGCAAAAGCGTCTGGCTTAGCCTGTCGACGGGCGCCACTTTCGGCAACGCTATTTTTTGGCTCCCATGAATTTTTTATCGAAGTCCCCTTCAGCTCGCACGCGAGCTTTTCTGCGGCAGGCAAACAGTGCCGGCTTGGGAAGTATTTCTGGAGAGATCTGCTATACTCGTCGGTGGTAGGACCCTGGTTTGTTTATGGATACCGCGCTCGTCTCGATTATTCTTTTCGCTCATGCGCCTTACGCCAAGTTTATCCCGGAGTCGCTGGGGTCTATTCTGGCGCAGTCATACAGTTCACTGGAAGTAATCGTATTAGGGGATGGGTCGAAAGAACTGGAACAGGCTCTCGATCCGTTCAGGATAGATTCCCGTTGCATTCCGTGTATTCAAGGTGACCAGCCCTTTTTACAGGCCGCTAATGAAAGAATGAAGGAGGCTCGGGGGAAATATATCGGCACCTGGAACAGCGACGACATCTATAACCGCGATCATGTAAAACTGCTTGTTCAAGCACTGGAAGAAGATGCAGCGATTGGGGCGGCGTTCGACAATACGGAATACTTTAGCGATACGCCGGACGCCAATGGTGATTCGAGCTTGGGATTGATTTTGCGTCAGGATCGGGCGAAAAAGTTGTCCTCGGCTCGTCTATCGGTGCAGAATATCGTCGAGGAAAATTTCATGACCGGTCCCTCCTCGTTGATAAGAAAATCAGTGTTTGAGCAAGTGGGGGGGTACGATAAAGACATCTATCTTAACTGCGATCTGCACTGGTTTTACCGCATCGCGGCCTATTTCCCGGTTAGTTTTGTGGACTATATTGGGGTCCGAAAGCGTGTTCACCCACTGAACAATACCGCCGTCAATCCTCATTATGAGTATGGCGTGCGAGAGCTCGAGCATATCCGTGAACGATATCCGGATGTTTATAGTCGCATAGGCAAGCGAGTTTTTAATAAGAAACTGGGACGGAAATATTTTCGCCTGGGCTTATACTATGAGAGGAGAGGCGAGCTGGAAAAAGCTCGGGATAGTTACAGGCAAGCCATGCTCCTGCGAAAATGGAGCTTGCGGTATTCCTGGGAATATTTACGATCCAGAATTCTGACACGTTGAATAAGGAAGCATCAGAGCTCGATGACTTCGTCATAACCTCACGACGCGTCCGCCGCCCAACTTAGCAATCTTTCCGCGCAGTCGTTCGCCTCCCAAAACTAGGTCATACGATTGTCATTATTTTTTACACATTCTTGTTTCTTGAGTTCCCTAGTTCCGAATAATTTGCTACGATGGCGGCTCGTTGATTTATGAACCAAATTTTACACACCGCTGAAGTTGTCAAGAAGCCATGGGGTTATGAGCTGATATGGGCCCATACCGACCGGTATGTCGGGAAGGTGCTTCATATAAACAAGGGCGAATCGCTGAGTTACCAGTACCACCGAGTCAAGGACGAAACGATTCGGCTTCTCAGCGGCATAATGGATATGGATCTGGAGACAAACGGGACGGAGTCAAAAATCCGGCTGAAGCCTGGTGACTGCCTGCATATCGTCCCTGGGATGAAACATCGGATGACGGCGGTAGAGGACTGTGACGTCCTCGAGGTTTCAACGCCCGAACTCGATGATGTAGTTCGTTTGGAAGATCGTTACGGCCGCGCCGGCAGCCAAACCTAGTCCGCTCTTGGAATTTGATGGACCCGTACCTGAACCTTGCCGAACGATTAGTTGAACGGCGGCTGCTTTCTGAAGATGAGATGGAGCGTGTCATCAAGTTACAGCAAGAGCAGCAGGCGCCTTTAACGCGCCTGGTCGTCGAACTGGGATTTCTTTCAGAAGATGATTTGCTGCCGGTCGTACGCGATCATTTCAACATTCCCCTGGTCTCTTTGCGGGACATTCCAACGACGCCGCTTGCCATCGAATTTCCTGCGAAGGTGGGCGAGTTTCTCAAAACGGCGCGAATGGTGCCGGTGAAAATCGAAGGACGCGACCTCGTTGTGGCAACCAGCGATCCTTTTGACTTGGCACGTTTACATGCCCTGGAACTGGCTGCCGGCTTGCGTGTGACACCGGTGCTGGCGAAGGAAAAGGAAATCACCGCGAGAATCGAGGCGTTATTCGGCAACAGTTATTCTTCCGACACCAACCAAGGCGCTGTCGGCCGCGAAATCGAAGGCGCCGTCGATGAGGAGGACGTTGCCCATCTGCGCGACATGGCCTCTGAAGTCCCGGTCATTCGTTTGGTGAATCAGATGCTCGTGCGCGCGATGGAGAGCCGCGCATCGGACGTTCACATCGAACCGTTCGAGAACCAGCTTAAAGTCCGCTACCGCATCGACGGTATCCTGCATGAAGTGGAACCACCGCCGCGCCAGCTTCGGGCAGCGGTCGTCTCGCGTCTTAAAATCCTCGCCCAGCTCAATATTGCAGAGCGGCGCCTGCCCCAGGATGGCCGGATCAAGATCAGGCTCGGGGGAAAAGACGTCGACATGCGTATCGCTACAATACCTACGCTTTATGGCGAGAGTGTAGTGATCCGGCTTCTAGAGCGGGGACAAATCTTTACGCAACTCGATACCATCGGATTTCCCGCCGATATCCTCGAGCATTTCAACGGCATGATTCTCAAGCCGCACGGAATGATACTGGTCACCGGACCGACGGGCTGTGGTAAGACGACGACCCTCTATGGAGCGCTGCATAAAATTAACGACCCCGGCAAAAAGATCATCACCATCGAAGATCCGGTCGAATATCAACTCAGCGGCGTCAATCAAATCCAGGTCAAGCCACAGATCGGGCTGACGTTCGCCAACGGCCTGCGTTCCATCGTCCGCCAGGACCCGGACGTCATCATGGTCGGCGAAATCCGGGATGCCGAAACCGCGGAGATCGCAGTGCAAGCGGCGCTAACGGGTCACCTGGTTTTTTCGACATTACACACAAACGACGCCGCGGGCGCTATTTCCAGGCTTCTGGAGATGGGCGTCCAGGATTATCTCCTATCATCATCGCTTCTCGGCGTGCTGGCGCAGCGACTGGTGCGACGGCTCTGTAAAGCCTGCCGCAGAGAAGTCGCCTTCACGGAATTTAGCGGCAACGAACCGGAGCTTACTTTGCCGAACGACAGCCGGCCCCGGACAGTCTGGGAAGCGGTGGGTTGCGGGTCTTGTAGCGGTACCGGCTATTTAGGCCGGGTGGGTATATTCGAATTACTGCCGGTGACTTCAGAAATTTGCAAAATCATCGTCCAGCGCGCAGATGCGGGGACCATTCGAAGTCTCGCCACACAACAGGGAATGCGTCTACTGAGAGATGACGGTTGGGACAAGGTGCGTCACGGCGTCACAACTATCGCGGAAGTGCTCAGGGTGACAAGGGAAGAGGCATAACGGTTCCGCGCCTCTAAAAGACCATTGCCGAGAGTGTAATGTTATTCGTGCGAGATTAGATGGCGTTTTTTAAATATCGAGCTTCAGATCACGCGGGCAAGATCATTGAGGGTGTCATGGAAGCGGAGGCCGAACACGGCGTCGTCCTGCGCCTTCATGAGATGGGTTGTATTCCCCTGCGCATCGGCGCTCCCGGCGAGCGCGCCGCCGTGGCTTCACAGGGGCGCTCGCCGCTCTTTCCCAAGCGCAAGATCAATCAACAGCAGTTGCTGCAATTTACCCAGGAACTGGGAACGTTATTGGCGGCTGGCTTACCTCTCGATCGCAGCCTGTCCATCCTTGGCAATCTGATCGAAGGCGCCCCGTTCAGTAAAGTCATGCGCACGCTTTTGGAGGCGGTGCGCGCCGGTAAGTCGTTGGCCGCATCGATGGGCGAACATCCGGACGTATTTCCCAAAATCTATATCAATATGGTTCGCGCCGGGGAATCAGGCGGTATCTTGGAAGGAGTCCTGCGTTACCTAGCCGAGTATTTGGAGCGCTCTCAGGCCCTCAAGGAAGATCTCAAGTCCGCGCTCATCTACCCGGTGATCCTCGCCAGCGCGGCCGGACTTTCGCTGATCATTCTTTTTATTTACGTGATTCCCCGTTTTGCGGTGATTTTTAAAGATGCCGGCGACGCGGTTCCTTGGATTACCAGAGTCGTCATCGGTTTAAGCGACATGTTGACACAGTATGGATGGATGATCGCGATACTTTTGATTGCCGCTTTTGTCGGTGCGCTATTCTATTTGCGCAATCCCGAGGCCAAAGCGGAGTTGGACCGTTTCTGTTTGCGCATCTGGGTTGTTGGCGATCTCGTGCGCAAGTTTGAGACCGCTCGATTCTCCCGCACTCTGTCCGCGCTCTTGAAGGGCGGCGTGCCCTTGCTCGAAGCGTTAGGGACCGTGCAAGGAGTCATGGGTAATCGCTTGATGGCGCGGGCAATCAGCCAAGTCCAGGTCCGAGTGCGTGAGGGAAAAGGGATGGCCCAACCCTTAGGCGAAAGCGGTTTTTTCCCGCCGCTGGCTCTCAACATGATCGCCGTGGGCGAAGAGACTGGAAAACTGGAAGCGATGCTCGCCGAAGTGGCGGCCTTTTATGACCAAGAGGTGAAACGAACGACGAAACGATTAACATCGTTAATCGAGCCGGTAATGATTTTGGGGATGGGGCTGGTCATCGGTGTGGTCGTCATCTCCATGCTGCTGGCAATATTTAGTATCAATGATTTACCATTTTAAAAAATATTTACGGGATGCGCGAGGTTTCACGCTCGTCGAACTCATCGTCGTCGTGATTATTATCGGACTTCTTGCCGGGCTAGTGCTGCCGCAATTTATTCGCCAAGAAGAGAAGGCAAAGCTTAAGACGACTGCGGCACAGATCGAGCTTTTCGGTACTGCGCTCGATACCTTTCGGTTGGACGTCGGACGCTATCCGACAAGCGATGAAGGTCTCGGGGCGCTCAGAGAAAGGCCGGGAGGGCTAGAGCGGTGGGACGGTCCCTATCTTAAGAAGGATCTGCCCATGGATCCCTGGAGCAAGCCCTACGTTTACAGGAGTCCCGGAGAGCACGGTCCATACGAAATTCTATCGTACGGCCCGGACGGCACTCCCGGCGGCGAAGGCGACAATCGTGACATCACAAGTTGGGAAAGATAATCGCGGCTTTTCACTCCTGGAGCTGATCTTGGTATTAATGGTTCTCGGACTCAGCAGCCTCATCGTTCTGCCGAATATCGACAAAGGAATGCGCAATCGAGATGTTCGACGCGCGGCGCTGGCCCTCGCCGCCGCTGCGCGAGAATTGCGCAGCCAAGCGCTGGTTAAGGGCATGCCGCAACAACTTGTTCTAAACGTCTCGCAAAATAGTTATCTGGTCGCACGCCGCGGCGAGGTCCATTTTCCAGTCGACGTAAAAATCGCCTCGGTCGCAGGCGGTGAAGTCCTGGACAACGGCGACCGTCAATTTTCGTTCTTTCCCAATGGCAGCATGTTCGGCGGCCGAATCGAACTCTCCGGCGGCGCTGATTCAACTTCCTATTCCATTCGACTCCACCCGCTTACGGGCAATATCGAAGTGCTGCGGGGTGATCAATTGTGAGATGGGTAAAATCTTGCTGCGGTTTAAACCGAGGCTTTACATTGCTTGAGATTCTGGTCGCCATGACCATCGTCGGCCTTGGCGTGGTGACGTTGCTCGAAGTGTTTTCCTCGGGACTGCGATTGGGAGCCCGGAGCCAGGTTCGAACGGAAGCGATTACTTACGGCCGTCAGATCATGGATGAAATCTTAGCGCGGCACACGCTGCGCGACGGCACCGAACAGGGGATGATCGATCAAACAAGCCGGTGGAAGCTTGAGGTGCAGCCGGTAAGAAGGACCGAGCGGCTTACTTTGTCGAGCGATTGGGAGCTGAAGGAAATCGCCCTGGATATCATCGTGTCGGACGCGGGCCGAGAAGGACATGTCGAGTTTAAAACTCTACGCTTGGTGAAGAAGGGAACTCGCTGATGAGAGCAACGACTTTCCGCCAAGCCCCTGAAGGCTTCACCTTGATTGAGGTTGTTCTCGCGTTGAGCATCTTTGCTCTCATGGGAACGATTTTGTACGGCGCGTTTTCTCTGAGTCACAGCGCCGTCGAAAAATCACAAGCAAGTTTCGATCGTAATCAAAAACTGCGGTCATCTTCGGACTTGATGGGGAGCTATATCAGATCGTCGTATCCTTTCCGTCCGACTGCGGAGAATCCCGCGGTCTTTTTTGATGGGCGAGAAAACCAACTCACCTTTGTTTCTTCAATATCTTTGGCGATGGGAGGCCGGGGGATGTCGAAGGTTCGCATCGCGTGGGCGGGCGCGGAACAGGGCCAAGGAGCGATAAAACTGGCGGAAGAGGTGCCGGTACGCGTTAGCGAAGATGGCGAAAATGGCCAAGACGGCGGTCATCGCAATGACGTCGTTCTAGAGGAGGGCGTGAAAGATTTTCGTCTCGCCTATCTCGACCCCACCCGTGAAGATGAGAAATGGGAAGAACGCTGGGACGGCAAGGAAAAGCGCGCGCTTCCCCGGGCGGTGCGGCTCAGCTATCGCAATCGTAGCGGCAAGGAAGTTCGGTGGGTTTTTCCGGTGATGATCACCGTTTTGACGCAATGACCATGGGAGTGTATTTGAAGTCAAGATTAGCCGGCGTCTCCAATGAACGCGGCGTTGCCCTTCTTCTCGTCCTATGGATTTTTATTTTTCTTTTTGTGGTGGCGTTTGATTTCAGTACCGGCGTGCGCCAGGAGGCCACCGCTTCGCACCGTTATAGCGACGAGAATCAAGGATATTATCTCGCTCTGGCCGGTTTCGAACAGGGGCTCTACGATTTCTTGAATCAAGCTTCGGGTCGTGAATTACAGCCAGCCACCGAGCCGAAGGATCTTTTCGACGCCGGTTGGCGCGAGGAGACTCTCGGCGGCGGCAGGTATCGCGTGCGGCTGGTGGATGAAGGCGGCAAGATCAATATCAACCGAGTCGACGAGAATACCTTGCGCCGCGTTTTCTCCAACCTGGGGATGGAAGAATCACGAAAAGGAGTCCTCGTCGACGCCATCGCCGATTGGCGCGATCCGGATAATCTTCATCGAGTGAACGGCGCCGAGGACGACTACTATCAGTCACTCTCTCCGGCCTATACCGCCAAGAATGCTCCCTTTAATACCGTTGAGGAGCTGCTTTGGGTCAGGGGGGTGACGACGGGTCTTTACTACGGCTATCAAGGAGGCAACGCCTCGGATCGAGAATCTCAAAGAATCAGTCTGCGGGAGATCTTTACCGTCGACAGTCCAATTGACCGCGTCAACCTGCGGACGGCCACGGCGCCGGTGATCCATGTGATGCTTGGCATACCGCTGGAAAAATGCCAGGCGTTTGTCGAGGAGAGAACAAAACTCGGTCAGAAGACACTGTCGGATCTTCTGCCGCTATTGGGTGTGGGCGCCGGCGACGCGGTGCTGCAGATGTTTATCTTCACAAACCCAAGCGTCATTACCGTCGAGGCTGAAGGATACGCCAGCGAGTCACGGCAGCCGCGGCGTGTCCAAGGAGTGATCCGAGCCGGAGGCGGCAGCCGGGGATACGAGCTGACGCGCTGGGTGGATCGCGAAACAGGCCTACCCTATTAACTCACTGTGAGGTATACTATGACGCGTTTTGTCCAGCCGATGCAAAAATCGGCATGAATAACGATTAAATGAGAATTATGAATTCATCGAGCTTGATTCGAAACCTTCCGCGTGCCGACTTTCTCAGAAGTGTCGGCATTTACATTATGCGCGACCATCTGGTACTGGTTCGCTTGCGCAAAAAGTTTCTCAACGTCTCGCTTCTGGAACAGGAAATGAGAGAATTGCCGATCGGCGAAAATCGCCAGGCGATATCCGAGTTGACCGGTTGGATTGCCGAAGACGTGCGCGAGATCGCTTTAAGAGCTGAACATGACTCGCGGGAGCGGGCACTTCGGCAGGCGATCCTATCTCTTTTGCCGCATTTCAACGCCGGTAGGGATTCGCTCTACATTTGTCTGCCGCAAGAACAGGCGATCGTCCAACCTATCTTTCTTCCGCAGGCGGCGGAAGCCAATATCGCGCAAGTGCTCGAATACGAAATCGAACGGCTTTTACCGTTTAGCCGTGAAGAAATTTTCTACGATTACTTGCCCATGGGAAAACGCGGCGACAAGATCGGCGTTTATTTATTCGCTATTTCGAAGAAAAGTCTCGCCGGCGTATTGGACGTGTTGGGCTCCCTGGGCATCGAGCCCAACGGGGTTGAAACCACGGCGACGGCCCTCGCCAACTATCTTCTCTTTTGCAAGGGAGATTTCACCGGGCCTGCGGCAATCGTCGGCGGCCATGACCAAAGCTGCGAAATGGTGGGAGTGCAGACTAACTTCACCGGTTGGTCACAGACGCCGGAACTGCTTTTTTCATACAGATTACCCGAGTCTGAATGGTCTGAGGGGATAGGGAAAGAACTGCTGGGTGAATGTTTGCGCCAGTCACCGAAGCTCTACGGCTGGGGAAACGCGGACCGGCTATTCCGCTCCCTGAATAGCGAGCCACTCGAGTACGAAGATCTTACCGCCCTGGGGGTTCAAAAACTCGGCTCTAACGGTCCGATATCCCCGGCCATGCTGCCGGCCATCGGCGCCGCGCTGCGCGGCGTGCGCGAAGCGGCGTTGGTCACGAATTTTCTTCGTCCGGCGGGGACCGAGCGAGTCGCGGGAAAAACATTTTCGCTGCTGGATTCGGCAAAGATTGGCTTGCTCGCCGTCGCGCTCATCGTCTGGGCAGCCAGTTACCCGATTAAAGATGAGCTGCGATTGCGCCAGCTACAGCAGGAGAATCAGAAGTTGGAATCTTCCGTGGAAGTCTTGCGGCGCGAGGACGCGGAGCTGCAAACGGTCCGCAAGGAAGCGCGGTTTCTGTCGGATCTCGACCGCCGCAAGGGCGAGGTCTTGCGCGTACTCGACGAGCTTTCGAAAGTCGTGCCTGCCAGTGCTTATCTTTCCAATTTACGCTACCGCAGCGGTGTGTTGGAAATGCAAGGTAACGCCGAGAATGCTTCTACTTTGATTCCCTTGTTGGAAAAGTCGGCACTTTTTG
Organism: Binatia bacterium; assembly: GCA_040877705.1. GTDB lineage: Bacteria > Desulfobacterota > Binatia > UBA9968 > UBA9968 > WHTF01. Next base: position 12,865 of record JBBDNJ010000055.1, read on the forward strand.
AAAACGTCGGGTTTAATGCGCCTTCAAACCGTGGACGTGATAACCGGGAAACCTTCTCCTTGAAAGCGGAAGTAGAAAAGCACGCGCAAGCGGCGAAGTCGCAGCCGGAAAGAATGAAGGAGAAGGCGGATAAGCCATGAAACAATTTTGGCAGAGGTTATCAAAGCGCGAACGCGGCTTGGTCGTTACGACGCTGATCATACTTTTGTTGTTGGTGGGACGTCTTTTGGTGGTCAATCCCTATCTGCAACGCCGGGAATGGGTGCAAACCCAACTGGAGATTCAGCCGCAACTGTTGGAAAAAAATCTACGCTACGTCGGCCGGAAGGAAGAGTTGGCCGCCGCGCTGGAAGCAGCACAGAACGAGATCAAATCCCGTGACCCCAAACTGCTAACGGGCGACACGGCATCGGTGAACGCCTCGGATCTGCAAGAGACCGTGCAAGCGCTCGCGGTCAAGGAAGGAACTCAAGTCATCACCACAAGGGTACTGAATCCGGAATCGACCGGAGCGTTTTCCAAGATCGCCATTCAAATGGAGATCGGCGGGCAGGTCGAGCAGATTGCCAATTTAGTTCGCGGCATCGAGACCTCGCCCAAGCTCTTGGTTATCGATGAGATCAATGTTCGCTCGTTGTTTCGTCCGATAGGCTTTCCCCGGCCGCGAAGGCACGCCCCAGGTCGCCGCGCAAAACCTGCGAGTCAGTTTAACGGTCGCAGGATTTGCGCGAGGCCAGTCGCCAGCCGTAAAAACCGGCAGTTCGAAAGAAGCTAAAGTTGAAAAAGGCGTATAGCTATCGTCATCGGTGAACCTGGGAAGAATTCGAGTCTCGTCTAACTTAGAAACGCTGTCAAGGAATGCGAGTCGTATTGACGGTAACACCGATGAAGGTTAGTTTACGCTCTTTTTGCACGCCAGAATTCTCTGGAGGATTTCATCATTCTTAAAAGATCTTCACTTTTCAGTATCTTTCTCTTGATTGCTATAGGTTTGGTCGGCTGGCGCATCTATAAAGTCTGGCAAGACGGACCCTGGAGTTTGCCCCAGTATACCAAAGCGGCCGCTCCAGTGCCGGCTGAGGAGGCACAGACCGAGGTTACCGTGGCCCAGCCGATCAATCCTGAAACGATTATCAGCAGAAATCTCTTCGATCCGGAGAGAGGCGTGGGGTCGACCCGGGAAGTGCAATCTAATTCTGGCGCGTTTCAAAGGATCAGGAACATGGTCTTGCTCGGCACCGTCGTACTGGGGAACGATCGTTCCGCAATTCTGCAAGACGGGGCGAGTCCAGCGGGCGCGTCAACTGTCTCAGGCCAGCTAAGCGCGCCCATGCGCGTGAAACTTGGTGACAGCGTTGAGGGATTTAGCTTGACGGAGATAACCGACCGGAGGGTGGTTTTTACCAAGGGTGGGGCGAAGGTAGAGGTTCTTTTGGATTACTTTCGAAAACCTGATCCCGTGCCGGCACGGGACCCAATGCCAAGCCAAGTCAGAACTCCGGCGTCGACCGTGCCCAGAGTGATTCCGAACCTGCCGAGAAGAGGAACGCGTCCGGCTCCGCCAAATCCCAACCCTAATTCGTAAGTTGCAGGAGGATTGATGCCAGGAAAGTGTTTCAGAGGGCTCATGACCTTGGTTTACTTCGCAAGCAGCGTACTTCCGCTCGCCGCTCAGCAAGGTCCTAACCAGCCCGCGCCAGAAACCAATCAGCCGCCTACGGGCCAGGTCCAGCCGTCGCCGAAACAGCGACCCGTTATCCCGCGGCGCGTACCGGTCATGCCGCAACAACCGGGCGCCGCACCCATGCAACAAGTTCCAGGCACCCCGACGCCGTCGGACGGAACGGTGACTCAAGGCGCGCCGCTGCCGAGGCAAGCCCCGACTCCGCCGGAACGAAGATTGCTGCCGCCGCCGAGAGTCCCGAGTGGAGGCGGGGGGATGGTCTCGCTGAACTTCAGCCGAGCCGACTTAGTCGAGATCATTCATATTCTGGCCCAGCATCTACGGCTCACTTATACCATCGATCCCGAAGTTAAGGGTACGGTGACCATTCACAGCGCGGAGCCTCTAAGGGCGGAGGACTTGCTGCCTATCTTCCATCAAGTTCTGCGCATGAACGGCGCGGTGGCGGTGCGGTCCGGGAACATCTACCGGATCATGCCGATCAAAGATGGTAAAGGGCTGGTGCGGCCGGTCGGGCAAGGCAAAGAAGACAGTTTTGCGCTCCAAGTGATGCCGGTGCGGTTTTTCGCCGTGGCCGAGATGAAAAAACTTCTGACGCCCTTTTTGGCGCCGGGCGGCGAACTCATCGAGTATCCGCGCGGAAACTTTCTGATCGTTATCGACCTGCCATCCAATATCCAGCGGTTGGCCGAGATCGCCGACATGATCGACGTCCAGGTATTCGCTGGAACGCGCATGGAGGTCTATCAGCCTAAAGTCGCCAGCGCTGAAGAACTTGCGGCTGAAATGACTAAAGCCATGCAATCCTACGCCGCCTCGGCGCCGCAAGCAGAGAATTTTGCCGCCCAGTTCATTGCTCTGCCGAGAATCAATCAGCTTTTGGTGATCAGTCATAGCGAGGCTGCCTGGGTCTATGCGAAGCGATGGCTGGATCGAATCGACGTCGTCGGCGAAGGACCGGGACGGAGGATTTTTATTTACCCGGTGGAAAACGGCAAGGCGACGGAACTGGCCGACGTGCTCAGCCAGGCTCTTGGCCAGCCGTTGACAGGCACGCGAGGTTCGTCTCAAACGCTGCAGAGCCTGCATCGCTCGACGCCGGGCGGTTCCGGTCAGAGCGGGTTCGGCCAATTCGGCAGCGGTCGTTCATCGGGCTCGCCGTTTGGGAGCTCAGGGCCGTATCCGCAACAAAGCCAGCCGTTCGGCGGGGCCTTTGCCACTGTACCCGTACCCGGTCAAGTTCCACCCGCCGCGCCATCGCCGGCGCCACGTGTGGCGCCGGTTCCAGGCGCTGGTAGAACGGCGACGCCGGGCTCTCCTGGCGCCAAACCAGATGAACAATTGAGAATTGTGCCCGATGCGGGAACCAATTCTTTAATCATTTACGGCACCGTCCAAGAGTTCCAGAACATCAAAAACATATTAAAAGACCTCGACATTATTCCGCGGCAAGTTTTAATGGATGTGATGGTGGCGGAAGTAACGCTGACCGACGATTTACGGTTCGGCATTGACTACGAAATATTGAGGAAGGGTGGAGATGTTCGAATTTTTAATCGGGAATTCGGTTCTCGTGGCGGTATACTCACCGGAGTCACGCCAACCGCGGCAGCCGAGGGGCTGACCTCTTTCGGCTCAGGTCTGAGCGGGGTCATCGGTACAGGGGACGCGATACGCGCGTTCATCAATGCGCTACAGACCGATGCCCGAGTAAAAGTATTATCTCACCCAAGTGTGTTGGCCACCGACAATCGCCCGGCGCGGATACAGGTGGGGACTGAAGAACCGGTGCCCACGGGTACCATAACGCAAGCCGTGGGAACCATCGCGTCAAGCACATCGATCCAATATCGGAATACCGGAAGAATCGTGACCATTATTCCTCAAGTTAACTCCCAGGGACTGGTAAACCTGCAAATCCTGGCGGAGGTCAGTCAGAGGGGAAGCAATGTGCTCGTGGGGTCTGATACCTTCCCATCGTTCGACATAAGACAGGCCGAAACCACGGCGGTAGTTCAAGATGGCGAAAGTTTAGTTATTGGTGGCATTATCAGCGAGAGGAAGGGTAGGGAGCGCACGGGTATTCCTTATCTAATGGACCTTCCGGTGTTGGGCAGATTTTTCGGCACGACCAATGACGAGCTCGATCGTACAGAGCTCATCATGCTCATCACGCCGCATGTCATCCGTAGCCGCGCTGAAGCGAGATTCGTGACGGAAGAGTTCAAAAACAGGGTGTCCGGCGCCCGCAACGAAATCGACCGCTATTATCGCGAACAGGAGAGACTACGGCCGCAACCGCAGCAGGTTCCACCACCACCGATTCCGGAAAAGACCGTTCCAGGACCCGGCACTCGCAACAATTCAACTACTGGGGGACCGCCGAGCGCGTCCACGCGAGGAGGCATGACTCCCGCCGCGAAGGCAACCAAGAGCACCCCCGCAGCACAGCGGGTAAGTCCGAGTTCCGATCACCAGCAGGCGCGGCAGGATGTTGTGATTGTCGAAGAATCGGCCAATCGCGATATTGCGGCGCCGGCTTTAGCGCCGGCGCCCCTTGACCCACAGTCAGAGATGACGGAAGAACCGGCGAGCGCTGTTTCTTTAGCAAAGATGCAAATTGCCGAGCATTTGGCAGAGCCTTCGGGCATGCCGTCGGCGTTTTCCGCCCCCTTAAGCGAACCGGTGGCGCAACTCGAACCTTCTACCGCGCCAAAGACAGAATCAGAAAATTCCGTCGCGGCTTCAAAAAGTCGAGCGATTACGATCGCTAAAAAAATTGACATTAACAGCGGGAATGGGCACAAAACGGGCCGCGTGTTCATGGTTCAGGTAGCGTCTGTTCCAAAAGAAAAAGATGCCGCTGATATAGCGGGCAAACTTCGAGAAAAAGGCTACGACGCGCATGTCTTTACCACCGAGCTCGACAGTAAGCTGCGCTACCGTGTCCGTGTCGGGTACCTGGCCAATTGGGGCGAAGCGGTCGAATTGCAAAAAATCCTGCAGCTAAATGAGAAGCTTGCCGATGCTTATATCACTATGCTGACCGACCGGTAATACTTTCCCTGTTTGTTCCTGCGAATACCCATCGGCAAACCGCTGCATTGGGTGGAGCGAACGTTTAACACCCGCCTGTCCTATGCAGTGCGACTGAATTTCGCCGGTACAACCTCGCCGCGACTCATCTAATTCGCATTTCGGTTCGGGCTTCTACACAGATTTTCATAACTTAGCGGGCTTTGGTATGATGATTATACGGGGGCCAGCGGCATTGCGCATCGTCGTGGAAAATGTCGGCGGCGAATCTATCTAGCTCAAATTTCGCGATTCGCGGAGTCCTTTGCAGCGGTCTTCAAGTCCAGTAAGACATTGAAGCCGGCGCAACATTGATACGCATGGCGAAAGGGGTTATTGTAATTCGATTTCCGACAAGTCAACGATTGCGGGTGGGATAGTTGAGGCGGTTCATTTATTCTTGCAGAGACTTAGAAACATTGAGATGACATGACAGGTTCCAATTCCAAAATTACTTACAGTGAGGCTGGCGTGAATCCGAAACAGCTGACGATTGACGAAGTTCAGGAGATCCTGCTTAAAGAGCAATATGTCTGTGACCGCTCATTGGCTACCGTTCTTTACCTGTCACTGGCGATGGGGAAACCGTTGCTGCTCGAGGGAGAGGCGGGTGTCGGCAAAACCGAAATCGCCAAAGTGCTGGCGAAAGTGTTGGACGCCAAGCTGATCCGGCTCCAATGTTACGAGGGATTAGATGCCAACACCGCTCTTTATGAGTGGAATTATCCGAAGCAAATGCTGCGGATAAAATTGGAAGAAGTCCAGAAAGGCGACAAGAGGGTGGTTGAGACGGAGATCTTTAACCAGGATTACTTACTCAAGCGTCCCTTGCTGGAAGCCATCATCAGTGAAGACGAAAATCCGCCGGTGCTTTTGATCGACGAGATCGATCGCGCCGACGTCGAGTTCGAAGCCTTCTTGCTGGAAGTGCTTTCCGACTTTCAAATTACCATTCCGGAGATCGGCACGGTGCAGGCCAAGCACCGGCCCTATGTTTTTTTGACTTCCAATCGGACGCGCGAAATTCATGACGCGTTGAAACGCCGTTGTCTGTACCATTGGATCGAGTATCCGACTTTCGAAAAGGAATACGAGATCATCTCGACCAAATTCCCTGAAGTGGCGCCCAATATGGCGAGACAGATCTGCGCTTTCATGCAGCGGGTTCGAGAGATGAACTTCTACAAAAGGCCGGGTGTCGCCGAAACTTTGGATTGGGCGACCGCCCTGATCGCGCTCAATCGCAAGGGCCTGGACGATAACACGGTCGTCGAAACCATGGGCTGCGTATTCAAGTATCGAGAAGATCTGCACCATTTACGCGAGCAGATCGAAGGCAAACAGCTCAATCTGGATGCTTTGCTCAGGTCTTCGCCTGAGCTGGTGAGTTAAATCTTATGGAAGTCACACCGGAAACCGTTGCCGCTGCCGTCGACAGTTTTTCCGCCCTGCGCGGACACGGCACGCTGCCTAATTTACTGGCTTTCGGACGCGCTTTGAAACAACTTGGCGTGAAGATAAGCTTGAGCCAGGTCATCGACTCTTCACGCTCGATGGATCTCGTCGATATCGCCGAAAAGGAAGACTTCCGCGCTCTGCTGCGGGCCAATTTGATTTCTCAAAAAGAGGACTTTCCAATCTTCGATATGGCCTTCGATTGCTTCTGGCGAGAACAGGGCTACGAGCGGGTGCCGATGGAAACTCTCGAGATCCAGGGGACACCGACCGAGTCGCAGGCGCAAGAAGGCGGCGACGAAGAGGGCTTGGAAGAAGCATTCGCCGAAACTCCGGCACAAGAAAATATCGAGTTGGAAAACCTCGACGAGTTATCCATCCCCACGTACAGCGCTCAAGAATTGCTCAACCGCAAAGATTTTAGCGAGATGAGCGTCGAAGAAAGCCGCGCCATCGCCCGCGCGATCTTGTTGATTGCCACGAAAATCGCCACCCAGATCAGCCGGCGCAAAAAACACGCCCGCAAGGGCGCGATGGTAGATCCGCGCTGGACGATGCGCAAGAATATCAAATACGGCGGTGACATTATCGACCTGGTCAATCGCAAGCGGCGCATCAAGAAAACCAAGGTCGTGCTGCTTTGCGACGTCAGCGGCTCGATGGATTGCTATAGCCGATTCCTGATCCAATTCATGTACGGCCTGCAGAACGAGCTTTGGGGCGTCGAGACGTTTGTCTTCAGCACTTCGCTCAGCCGGATCACCCATTTGATTCGCACCAAAGACATCGGCAACGCCTTGGAACAGATCTCGGGAAGCATACTGGGTTGGTCGGGCGGCACCAACATCGGTCGTTCATTGCAGACTTTTAACCGCAATTTTGCTCCGGCCATGGTGACCTCTCGAACCATCGTCGTGATCATCAGCGACGGATGGGACCGTGGCGACGTCAGCCTGCTGGAACGCCAGATGCAGGATTTGAAACGGAGATGCAAGAAGGTTATCTGGCTTAACCCATTGCTCGCCAGCGAAAATTACGAGCCCTTATGCAAGGGGATGCAAGCGGCGTTGCCCTACATCGATCTGTTTTTGTCGGTTCATAACCTCAATAGTCTGGTGGCGCTGGGACGTACTTTACAGAAAATGGTTGCTTAACAATTTTCTACGGAGGAAGAACCATGTCAGGTCAAGGAGAATGTTTTGATCCGCCCTTGGAAGCCAAAAAACAAGATTCGGTTTATCATCAGGTAAAGGAGTTTCTCGATAAAGGTGAAACGGTTGCCGTGGCGACCATCGTCTCAACGAAAGGTTCAACGCCTCGAGAGGTCGGCGCCAAAATGGTCGTTACCGCCTGGGGAGAAATCTTGGGTACCATCGGCGGTGGTTGCGGCGAGGCCGACGTCAAGCGCGAGGCCATCGAAGTGATCCGCACGCGCAAGCCCAGAATGGTGCGGGTGGATTTGCTGGACGATATTTCGTCCGATAGCCCCGCGGTTTGCGGCGGTATCATGAATATTTTCGTCGATCCCTGGTGGAACGAGCGCGATGCGGAAGCAGCGGGCGGGAAATGAGCGCGCTGTCTGAAGAACTGGCGCGGATCAGCGAGCAAGGCGTATCCGCGGTTCTGGCTACCATCGTCGAAGCGGAGGGCAACGATCGGGTCGAAGCCGGCGCTAAATGCCTGGTGGTTGACGGCAAGGTCAAAGCGGACACCATCGGTGATGCCCGGGTCCTTGAGGCGATTGTGCGCGACAGTGAAGCGATTCTAACCGGCGAGAAGTCGAAACTCGTCGCGCTGGATCTTGCAAATGACGGTAAACTGCAGATTTTCTTCGAAGTCATGCTGGAGCCGCCCAAGCTTATCGTGGTGGGCGCGGGTCACATCGCCGTGCCTCTGGTGCAAATCGCCAAAGTCTTGGACTTCTATGTGACTGTGATCGACGATCGTCTCCTCTACGCCAACCGCGAGCGGTTCGCCGCAGCCGATGAAGTGCTGGTGGGAGATATGGCGCAGATGCTAAAGGAGATGACCCTCACTCCCTCCTGCTATATCGTCCTGATTACCCGCGGCCATAAATACGACGAACCCTGCCTGCGCGAAATTCTCCACAGCAAAGCGAAATACATCGGCATGATCGGCAGCAGACGGCGAATCAAAGCTTGCTTCCAAAGATTCCGCGACGAGGAGAAAATCGCCGAGGAAGTGATTGAACGGGTCTACGCCCCTATCGGTCTCGATATCGCAACCGAAACGCCGCCGGAGATTGCGTTGTCGATTTTGGCGGAGGTGATTAAAGTACGTCGAGGCGGCAAGGCGGCGTCTCTTTCCGGCCATTGAGCTGGGGCTTTGCTAGTGAAGCGGATGCGGCAGTGCAGTGCAAGATTCACGGCATAATTTTTTCGGACCTCGGACAAGCGTCAGCGTTTATGACGTTGGACTGGGTGCAGGACGCGTTACTGAGGAGCCTCGGATTTGCGCCGTATCCGGCAACCCTCAACGTGCGGCCCTCGGGGCCCGAAGATGCGCGGCTGTGGCAGATGATCCAGAGGGAGTTTGCCAGCGTGCCGCTGCCGCCCGTGGATGGCGGTTTTTGTAGCGCGCGGCTCTATTGGGTCGGTATTCAAGGACTCGGGAACGGTGACCAGACGATCAAGGGCGCCGTATTGCTCCCTGATGTGGCGGATTACCCCAAAGATAAAATTGAAATCGTTGCGCCGGTGCGATTGAAAGAAGCGTTCGGCGTGAAAGATGGTGATCGCCTAGTATTGGAGTTTAACGATTGAATAACAAGAAAAGATTGATCGTTGGCATTTCCGGAGCGACCGGCGCGATTTACGGCGTTCGCATGCTCGAAATCCTGGCGAAACTCGACGATGTCGAAACCCATCTGGTCTTGAGTAAAGCCGGTAAAATGACCATTCAGGTGGAGACTCCCTACTCCGCAAAAGACGTCGAGTCGATGGCCGATGTCGTGCATGATGTTAACAATGTCGGCGCGAGCATCTCGAGCGGATCCTTTCGCACGGCGGGCATGGTCATCGCCCCTTGTTCGATGAAGTCCATGGGCGGGATCGCGCACTCTCTGGGCGGCGATCTGCTGGTGCGCGCCGCCGACGTCGTTTTGAAAGAGCGCAAAAAGCTTGTCCTGGTCGTCCGGGAAACTCCCCTTCATTTAGGGCATCTCGAAGCGATGGTGTCGCTCAGCAGGATCGGCGCAATTATCTTTCCACCGGTGCCCGCTTTCTACCATCGTCCGAAAACCTTGGATGAAATCATCAACCAGACGGTGACGCGCATTTTGGATCAGTTCGATATCGACGTAAAACTATTTCATCGTTGGGATGACGAAGGAATGAGTCGCCATCCGGATGCCGGAACAATTCCGCCGCTGGCCGCCGCCAAGACAAACCGGCGAGCCAAGAAGCAGCGCTAGATCAGCCTTCTGCTCAATCATGCCAAGCCGCCGGGTCAATAAAACCCTCACTAAAACCCAACAGCGAAAAAAAGAGCATCTTGAACTCTGTCTGGACGCCGAGACCGTATCGGGTCCGTCCGGGTCGGGTCTTGATTCATACACGTTCGTTCATAACGCGTTGCCCGATCTCGATATCGATGAAATCGACACCGGGACGACGTTTTTAGGCAAGCGGCTGAAGGCGCCTTTGCTCATTTCATCGATGACCGGCGGTTTCGGTATAGCGCGAAAGGTCAATCGCAACCTCGCGGCCGCGGCTCAAGAGCTCGGTTTGGCGATGGGGGTCGGGTCACAGCGGGTTGCCATCGAGGAGCCCTCCTCCGTCGATTCTTTTCTGGTGCGGGACATCGCGCCGGATATCCTGCTGTTAGCCAATCTTGGCGCGGTTCAACTCAATTACGGCTACGGTATCGATCAATGTCGCCGCGCGGTGCAAATGATCGGCGCCGACGGGCTCATTCTGCACCTCAACGTTTTGCAGGAGGCGGTGCAACCGGAAGGCAATCGGAACTTCGCCGGTTTAACCGAAAAGATCGCCGCGATCTGTCGCGAGCTGGAGGTGCCGGTGGTTGCCAAGGAAGTCGGCAGCGGCATCTCCGCCGAAGTTGCCGTGCGGCTGGCCCAGGCCGGAGTAAGGGTCATCGATGTCGCCGGCAAGGGGGGCACCTCCTGGTATGCGGTGGAGGCTTCCAGGGCGGCTAAAGCCGGCCAGCCGGTCGACGTCGCGTTTGCCAATTGGGGTATTCGCACCGATCAAGCTTTAGTTGCGGTGCGGCAAGCTGTGCCCGAGATGGCGCTGGTCGCTTCCGGCGGCATTCGCTCCGGGTTGGACATGGCTAAGGCTATCGCTCTCGGCGCGGACATGGCCGCCTTGGGCCAACCTCTCCTGGCGCCGGCATTGGAGTCCTTCGGGAACGTGGTAAAATCCCTGCGTGCGGTTATTTATGAGCTCAAGGTGGCGATGTTGTGCGTCGGCGCGCGTGACCTTAGCGCGCTGCGTCGAGCGCCGTTGTTGCGCCGCCCGGCTTGACGAGTTTCGGTTTCAATTTGAGTCAAATCACCGCCTCCGGTTCAAAGGTTGTCATGTCTGACGATTTAAGCCCGCAAGTTCTCGACTACCTCCATACTCACAATACGATGACTTTGGCGACTTGCGCCGGCGACGTACCCTGGGCAGCCACGGTATTTTACGCCAGTGAAGGATGGAAGCTCTATTTCTTTTCCGTACCGGAGTCGCGCCATGGTCAAAATTTCGCGGCCAACCCGCGAGTTGCGGTCACGATTCAAGAGGATTACAAAAATTGGCGCCGGATCAAAGGGATTCAGTTGGAAGGAAAAGGGCTCATGGTTGATTCGGTCGTTGAGAAAGCCAAGGCCATGGCCATTTATGCGCGCAAGTATCCGGAGATCATCAAACTCTTCACCACTCCCGGCAGCGGAGTATTTTATCAGGCATTTCTCAAGGTCAAATTTTACTGTGTTGTCCCTGAAAAGATATTCTACATAGATAACGAGCAGGGTTTTGGTAAACGGCGGGAGCTGGAATTAACAGAGTAGACTGACATTGTAAATTGTCATCGAAGGAACCATCATGTCACAAGTATTGGGAAATGAGCTGACGGAAGCGTTGTTAAACCGGTTGAGTGGACGCAATATAGAACCCCACGAAGGCAAGATCATTCCCATCTTCACCGTGGATGAAGCCGGTTGGCCCCATCCCGCTTTGTTGTCGTATTACGAAATTGTTGCGAAGAATGCACGCAACATCGATATGGCGTTGTGGAAGAACAGTTCGACGGCCAACAACCTTAGGAAAACCGGCAAGGTGACGCTGATGATCAGCGACCACGGGGTCAATTATTATCTTAAAGGAAGCGTTGGCGAATCCCAAGCTGAAATGACCGGCGCGCCCGCGGTATCGCGGTTTCGCATATCTCTTGAGCAGGTGATCGAAGACCAAGAACCCAATGCCGAGATTACCACCGGCTTGAGCTATCGCCGCATGACCCAGCGCGACCCGAACGATTTTGCGGCAAAAGTTTTCCGCGGCTTGAAAGAAGGATAGTGAACTCTAAGAAAGCCATAGGCTGGGTCGCAACCATGGCCGTCATCGGCCTCGGCGGCGTCGGTTTTTGGCAGCTCGGCGACGGCGCCAAAGAGCCGCCCTATGTAACTACGCCGGCACAAAAAGGCAATATCACACAGGTCGTCTCTTCGACGGGAACTCTGCAGGCTGTTATAACAGTCCAAGTCGGCAGCCAGGTGTCCGGAACCATCGAAAAGCTTTTCGCAGATTTCAATACAAAGGTAAAGGCGGGCCAGATTGTCGCCCAACTCAATCAAGACAAGTTCAAGGCCGGCGAGGACCAAGCGCGCGCCAATCTCCTCGCCGCCCAATCGAATATCGAGAAAGGCAAGGTCGGCGTGGCCGACACGCGGCGCACGCTGGAGCGGAATCGGGAGCTAAGGAAGCGGGATTTGATGGCGCAGAGCGATCTCGACGCGGCGCAGACCGCATACGACGCTGCACTGGCGCAATTGGAAGTCAATCGAGCGCAGGCCGCGCAGGCCCAAGCGGGATTAAAGCAGGCGACGGTCGATCTCAACAATACGGTTATTCGGTCGCCCGTCGATGGTATCGTCATTTCCCGCAACGTCGACGTCGGCCAGACGGTAGCGGCCTCTTTACAAGCTCCGACGCTGTTTACGATCGCCAACGAGCTGGCAAAGATGGAGGTTCATACCAACGTCGACGAGGCCGACGTGGGTAATGTGAGAGAAGGGCAGGACGTGGTGTTTACGGTGGATGCCTTTCCCGCGCGGCGCTTTAGAGGGCGCGTGCATCAAGTGCGGAATTCACCCATCGTCGTGCAAAACGTCGTTACTTACGTCGCCGTCGTGCGCATCGATAACAAAGAGCTGCTGCTCAAGCCGGGGATGACCGCCAACGTGCAATTTCTGGTCAGCCAAAAAGAAAATGTCCTGACCATCCCGAATATGGCCATGCGCTTTAAACCGCCCGAGGAGAAGGAAGAAGCGCAGGAACTCTTGCGCCGGGAGCAGAGCCGTCGCGCGCCGAGACTCGGCGCCAGAAGGACGAGCCGCCAGGGCGTAGCGGGCGGAGCAGGCCGAGGAACGCGGCAAGTGCGCATCTATGTTCTCAAGGACGCAATAGCCGAGCCCATCGAAGTCCAAGCCGGCATAACGGATGGATCCAGAACCGAGATTAGAGGCGGGGACCTGAAAGAAAACGATCAGGTCATCATCGGCATGGCCGCCGGCACAAGTTCCGCCAGCCAGCCTGCCGTGGCCAATCCGTTTCAACCGCAGCGTCGCGGCTTCCGGTTCCGATGAGTGAACTCATCCTCGTCAAAGACCTTTCGAAAACATACCGCATGGGCGACGTCGAGGTGCCGGCGCTGCGCGGCGTCAATCTCGCCATCGACGGCGGCGAATTCGTTGCCATCATGGGCTCTTCCGGCTCCGGCAAGTCGACTTTTATGAATATCCTCGGTTGCCTCGATCGCCCTACCAGGGGAAAATATTTTCTCGACGGCGATGAAGTCGGCGGGTTGACGGCGGACCAATGGGCGCACATACGCAATAAACGTATCGGTTTTGTTTTTCAGGGCTTCAATCTGCTGGCGCGAACCACGGCTTTGGAAAATGTCGAGTTGCCAATGATGTACAATGGCTTTGGCGGCAAGCAGAGTCATGCCCGGGCTGTAGAAGTGCTCGGTTTAGTCGGGCTCGATAAGCGTCTCCAGCACACGCCCAACCAGCTTTCCGGCGGGCAGCAACAGCGGGTTGCGATCGCCCGGGCGCTGGTGAACCGGCCAGCGTTGATTCTCGCCGACGAGCCCACCGGAAATCTCGATTCCGCCACCAGCGCGGAGATCATGGGATTATTTCAAAGACTCAATGCGGAGCACGGTATCACCATCGTTCTGGTGACCCATGAAGTGGATATAGCCGGGTATGCCGAACGGCAAATTCACTTTAAGGACGGTTTAGTGGTTGCGGATCACGCGACCCGATCACGAGTCAGTTCGGCGGAGCTTTAATCATGTTGTTCATGACTATTCGGATCGCGCTGCGCGCTCTGGCAAGAAACAAGCTGCGCGCTTTTCTCACGATGCTCGGCATCATTATTGGTGTCGGCGCGGTCATTGCCATGGTGGCGATCGGCGAAGGCGCCAAGGCAACGATCCGGTCGCAGATCGCCAGCCTGGGGACCAACGTCCTGATTGTCTTACCCGGAACTTCGGTGCAGGGCGGCGTACGAACCGGCTCCGGCGGCGTCAACACGTTGGTGGATGGCGATGCCAGAGCGATGATGCGAGAGTTGCCGGCCGTGGCTTTCGCTTCGCCCGCGTTGCGCCGCAACGAACAGGTCGTGGCGGGCAATCTCAACTGGATGACGCTCACCCAAGGAGTCGCGCCGGAAATGCAGCAGATCCGCGACTGGCAGGTTGCCGACGGGCGTTTTCTTCATGATGGCGATGTCGAGAGCGCGGCCAAAGTAGCCGTCATCGGCGAAACCGTCGTGCGTCAATTATTCGGCAACGATGATCCCATCGATGCCGTCCTCCGCATTAGAAATATCCCGTTTCGCGTCGTCGGCATACTCGCGCCCAAGGGTCAGACCAGCCAAGGGACGGATCAAGACGATACGATTATGATTCCTTACACGACCATGCAAAAGCGCTTGATGCGCGTCAGATTCGTGCAAAGTATCGTCGTCTCGGCTACCAATGCCGAACGCGTTCAAGAAGCGCAGGAGCAGATTGCCGGGCTGCTGCGCCAGCGACACCGCATCGCCCCGGATCGTGAAGACGATTTTTACATTCGTAATCTCTCCGATATTGCCGAGGCGGCGTCGAGCAGCGCGCGAGTGATGGCGGTGCTGCTCGGCACGGTGGCTTCCATCTCGCTGCTGGTGGGCGGCATCGGCATCATGAATATCATGCTCGTGTCGGTGACCGAGCGAACCCGCGAAATCGGCATACGCATGGCCGTCGGCGCGCGCAGCAAAGACATCATGTTGCAATTTTTAGTCGAGGCCGTGGTCATGGCCGCCACCGGCGGGATGATCGGTATTTTACTCGGCATCGGCAGCTCCGAAGTTCTCAACCAGTGGGCGCAGTGGCCGACCTACATCAGCCCGACGATCGTCGCCATCGCTTTTTTCTTCTCCGGCGCGGTGGGAATATTCTTCGGTTTCTATCCCGCCAGAAAAGCCGCCAACCTCGATCCCATCGACGCGCTAAGATATGAGTAAATTGGCGGCCCGCTAATTTGTTGCGCTAAAGTTCCGCCTTTTTTGTATGGCCACACCTACGATCAAGTCGACCTATACACTGGATCTCGACACGATACGCGCGCTTGAAGATATGGCGCGGCGCTTGGGAGTCTCGAAGTCAGAAGCGTTGAGGCCGCGCCGTCCGCTCGGCGGCGGGCAAGGGACGGGTTTTATAGTCCTCATAAACACCTCCGGTGTCTTTGTTAGTGGGTAACGCACAATTTCCCCGTATGTTTCTTCTTCTAATCAACGATCATTTTCACAAATCTCTTGAGTTTTTCCATTTCGGGTTCCTCGAGAATTCTTAAAAGTTCCATAAGTGTTTTGTATAACGTTATGTCAATACCCGGTCGTGTTTGAGACACCAGGAATAGATCCGCTAGTTCAAGCTGCAACGCTTTAGATATTTGGAACAGCAAGCCAACCGATGGGTTGCTTCTTCCCAATTCCACTTCTCCAAGATACTTCGGGTTTATTTCAGCGGCTTCAGCTAATTCCTCCTGAGTCATCTTCAACTGTTTTCGAGCGTCGCGAATTACTCGTCCCAGATTGCATAATAGCCGTTGTCGCTCCAAGGATGTTTCCCGCAGATGTCGGGAGATTACGTTCCCAGTATCTTTTTTGAACCATTTATTTCCGGTGTGCGAAGCCATTATTTCCTTATGTGACGGCTTTGGCTGGAATGTTGAATGACACAGCTGAACTCGTCGTCAGTATGAGATGAATGTTTTGTCCGGTTTATTGCGGAAAGCCCGGTCTGCGCTTTGGGGCGCTAAGGAGGAGCTTTGTCAACCCAGCAGTTTGTCGCTGATCTCCAAAAAGGCGGACCTCGAAAAAAGGGCCTTGACTAAGGCTCGTTAAAAGAATAACAACCCGCCCATTTCGGAGTGCGCACGGCAGGCATTTAGGCAATGGGAAACGGAGCAAGTACTGAACTAAAAGAACTGTTGGAAGCTTGTGCCGAGGGACAAGGGGAAGCTCGGCGTAGGTTTCAAGAACTGTTCGGTGAGATTATCTACAACTGTCCCATGAAGAGATTTCACGTGCCGAGCGACAAGGCCGCTGATTTTTACATCTATGTGTTTGAGAACGACAGGATTTTCCGCAGGGTCCGAGGATTCGAAGGGCGCAATGATGCCCAGTTCCGAACTTATCTTAGCTTTTATGTACTGCGTGATCTTTTCATAGAGTGGCAGCGCACTCAAAAGCGACTGGAGACGATTTCCCTGGCGACCGTTATAAACAATGGCTCGCCGGAGCGCGCCAAAATATTGGAGGATCTGCTTCCCGACCCGAAAGCGAGCGGCGAAGATTTACTTGCCGGCATAGTCGATGTAATGCAGTTCAAGAATTTTCTGGAAAAGCTGGAGCCCGAAAGCCGGCTTTTATTAAAGCTGCTTTATTTCGGGGAGTGTGAGTTATCACCTCAGGAGATTCGGATTATTTGTAAGAAGACCGGCCGCTCTTACCGAGAGATTGTTTATGAAATTGAAGAGATAAAAAATCGTCTGCTGAAGAAAGACGAACAATTAGCCGCTCTTGAAGAACAGCTCGAATCCATTCACGGATGGATTCTTCTGTACCAGAAGGAGTTGAAGAAAGTTAGCGAGAGAATCGGCCACCTGCAAGAAGATTCACCTCAATATGCCGACGAATGCCGGCAGAGAGAGGAACTTCAAAGAAAGCTGGAATGGCGGTATCGCCAAAAAGGCCAGGCATTGGAGAAACGCAAACAGTTTCGAATAACTACCCCCTATAAGGATATTGCGCGGCTGCTTAGCGCCCCTATAGGGACTGTCTGTTCCCTCGTCGCCCGAAGTAGAGAAGAGGTATCAGG
Organism: Binatia bacterium; assembly: GCA_040877705.1. Taxonomy (GTDB): domain Bacteria; phylum Desulfobacterota; class Binatia; order UBA9968; family UBA9968; genus WHTF01. The sequence goes on from JBBDNJ010000055.1 coordinate 29,693, forward strand.
CGCTATGAGAGAGGTCAACTTGTTAGGGGAAGCCGTTGTAACATGACTGAGGCGGTTTCTTGCGCAGATGCGTTAATGCTGTCGTCGTTTTTGGACGAGGAGTCTTATTGTGGGGCCGGCCTTGAAACATGGAAATCCCCCGATACCGGAGAAATTCTAGAAAGGACCATCCCTCTGTCAGAGGCCCCAAAACAACCTGAAATTTTACCAACGCCATCAATTGACTTAGCTGAGGACCAGCTTAGACAAGGAAACTACCCAGAGGCCATCTCCACTTTAGATGCAATTGTAAAAGCTAATCCTGAAGACCAAAAGGCAAGCCTCTTACACCTTTATGCGACGGTAAAACTCTACAATATTTACGGATACGAAAAACAAATTCAATCGTTACGCTTCCTCTCGGATCTCAGCGAAAAGGAGAGAGAGATTGTCAGAGAGATTTTTCTTATACGGTCCGAAGAGGCTCAGAAACGCGGTGGACAGGACGAGGCACGTGAATACCAGCGCTTAGCTACAAAAGTGGTTCTCGGACAACCTTTAATTGAGAGTGCCGCAGAGCATCCGGTAATGCCGACTCAAACGAGGCCGCCAGAAGCAATAGCTCCAAGGACCTTACCGCAGGTCGAGAGAGAATCTCAGAGCAGCGCGAGGCTGGCATCGCGCAAAGTGGATGCTTCCGGTTCATCCGGGAGGAATGATACGCGGACAAGAAAGAGGAGTGGCAGGCTTCTCGTTAGTTTTGTACTTGTCTTCGGGTTAGCAGGAATCTTGGTAGCGGGGATGCTCGCGCATTACGCGAAGAAGCAGGGCGTGAATGTAAGCGACCTTTTTAATTCGAAACCTGTAGCAATAGAACAGTCAGAAGAAAAATCTGGAAACTCTAAAACACCTTTAACCGGTCAAGTTCTGGCGGCGGAAGAATTGGGATTTAAGGTCTGGGGTACGGGCGCCATCGACGCAAACCGAAAAGAATCAGTGATTAGCGAGCGAATTGGATCGCAGCTTTCGGACCTCCGCCAGCTCTACCAACGAGAAGTCCAAAATAAGCCGGAACTTATGGGAAGTGTGATTCTTCAATTGACCATAGGTCCGAACGGCGCAGTGACAAAAGTTGAAGAGTACGCAGTACGTATACCGGACAACGAGTTTAAAAAGGCGGTCATTGGCGAAACTTATAAGTGGCGCTTCCGGAAGCCAACTCCGGACTGACGAAAGTGAACTATCCGCTTCTGTTTGTCCCCCCGAAAATGGATGTCGCAACCGTGCTGCAATGGGAACGCGGTGCTGGTCCGGCAAAGCCAGTAGCGCCGGACTCAAAAGAGGGGGAACGAGTCGCGAGCGAAATGAAGCTTCCTGACCCAACGAGTGCTTCCCGCTTGCCGGCGCCGGGAATTCAAAGAGGCCCAGCTCTACCCGACATCTGTTTACGGCGAACCCGGAGAAGATTCGCCGAGAGTTGCGCGCATCGAGGCGGGAACGAAAGTCAATATCGTCGAAGTACAGGGAGAATGGATGGAGGTTCGGTCCAGGCAAGGTCGCCCTCCGGGGTTCATAAAAAAGGACTCAGCAGTGCCTCTCGGCAATCGGTGAGGACTCTATGAGACATAAAAAGATAGGATTGAGTTTCGTGATCGTGGCCGGATTATTATTTACTGCTTGTGCCACTGTTCCAATCATCGATAGACAGCAATTCATTCTTTCATCTGCACGAGAAGACGCCCGGCTTGGGCAAACGCTATTCAGTCAACTGGTCAGTCAAGAGAATACCCGTGGCCAGATCCTTGGTCGCAACGAATCGCCGGAAGCGGCAAGACTTTACGCGTTAGTGGACAAGGTATTGGCTAAAATCTCAAAAACCGCTTCAGAGTATCAGGATCTTAGGGGCTTACCGTGGAGCTACGTCATTCTAAAGTCGAATGCTATCAACGCCGGCGCTTTGCCAGGGAACAGGCTCATATTCTGGCAAGGTATTTTTAAGGTCGCTCCCGATGAGCCCAGTTTGGCGGTGATTACAGGCCATGAAGTCGGTCATGTCATCGCGCGTCACGGCGCGGAGCGTCGCGCACAATCCGAGCTGCTGAAGTCGGCGGAAAGCGTGCTTCTCGCAGCAGTCTCCAAAGGTTCTCCTCAGGCAGTCGATACGACCGCGCGCCTTTACGGCCTAACCACGCAAGTAGGTGTAGCCCTGCCTTTTAGCCGTTCCCATGAATCCGAAGCCGACAAGATCGGTCTGATTCTGATGGCGAAGGCAGGTTACGACCCCCGTGAAGCGATTAAAGTGTGGGAGCGGATGCAGAAAGAAAAGGACAGAAGACCGTCTGAGTTTCTTTCGACTCATCCCAGCCCTGAGACCAGAATTAATGACATTGAGGGATGGCTACCCCAGGCATTGGCATACTATGAAAAAGCTGACCGTGCCGATGCGGTAGTAGTGAAGTCCGGCGAGACTTACTGACGATTGCATTAAAAAGATTGTGAAATGTTTTGTCCTGAATGCGGCAAGATAATGGAGATCCTATGAACTGCCCATCATGTAAAAAGGAAGTCGTGGCGAATCGGTTCTTTTGCACGTGGTGCGAGGTGTTTATGCCCAGTCCGGATGCAGGAAGCAAAGCCGGACTTTTTAGGCGTTGGGTTTCCGCTTCAATTGACCCGCTTATGGGAGTCTTCGCTAGCCGTGGCGGCCCCGGTGCCACCGATGACAGGACCGGTCTGGTCATTTTGATTGCGCAACCGTTTACGGCGTATTCTATTTGACGATGCTTTCCAAAGGTACCACTCCCGGAAAATGGATCTTAGGCGAGCAGGTGGTTAATAAATTCAACGGAGGTTTCCCCGGTCTCGGCAAAATGTTTGTAAGAGAGATCATCGGAAAAGCCGCCAGTGCTCTTTTTCTAGATATCGGTTTTTTCTGGGCGATTTTCGATCCTGACGGTCAAGCGTGGCACGACAAAATTGCGGGGACCGTAGACTAATTATTCTGGATGTCTTTAACGACTGCCGTGACTACTTTGGTCCGGTAGTCCTCATTAGGACTTCAAGTGGCACCGAAGGCTACACGGTACTTGTTGACTACACGAGGAATCTTGATCTTCCAGGACATGAGATTTACCAAATCAAAAGTCTCACAGACGAAGGATCGTTCAAAGTCATTTCACGGAGACGGGGAAGCCGCTGGGTCACATCATCATAGGTCTCATAGTTCGACAGATGGACTTCCTCATATTTTAACGTCTTGAAGAACGACTCCATGTGGGCGTTGTCGTAAGGATTGCCCGTTCTCGACATGCTGATCTGCATGTGCGCTGCTTCGAGCAAGGCCACGTACGCCCCACAGGCATACTGCACGCCACGATCGGAGTGGTGGTGAATACAGTCCGGCGGCGGTTGGCGTTGGGCCAGAGCGCTTCTCAGGGCCGCCATACACAGCTCAGCATCGATACGCTGGGAGATCGCCCAGCCAATCAACTTGCGCGAGTAACGATCCAACAGGGCGGCCAAATAAACAAAGCCCATCAAGATGCGGATATAGGTGATGTCGGCCACCCAGACCTGATTGGTGCCGGTCACTTGAAGTCGCGCTAAGAGATTCGGATAAACCTTGTATCCGTGATTCGAATCGGTGGTGGCGATCTTAAAACTCTCCCAGCGGATGGGATAAAGCTGATACTTTCGCTGCACACGGCGGATTCGCTTGTCGTTGATCGAGATCCCTTCGCGGCGAAGCTGCCGGCCCAGACGCCGATAGCCATAGCCCGGAAATTCTCCCTGGATCCGCTCGATGTGGTCTTTTAGCTCGGCGTCACGGCTGACCCGTCCATCCATGTCGGTCCCGGGTTTGTAGTAATAACTGCTCGGCGCCAGGTTCATGATTTGGGCCCCTGGGCAATCGAGGCAAACTCTCCGCAGGTACTGACGCTTTTGTGCCGGCGTAGCCATTCCCCGAGTTTTTTTAAGTGCTCCACCTCCAGATAAAGCTCGGCCAGCTTCTCCTTGAGCTCGCGGTTCTCCCGCTCGAGGGCTTTTTCTCGAACCGAGGGAGCAGTCTCCAGTCCTCCTTGCCGCGCCTGATGCCGCCAGCGATCGATCACGCTGCCCGAGATCTGGTACTTACGGCTGGCGGCGCTGACCGATAACAACCCCGATTCCACCTCCCCGACAATCTGTTGTTTAAACCCGGTTTCAAACTTCCGTCGTTGTTTCCCCATCGATCGACTCCTTCTCGCGGGCCCATATTACCCGCTGGTTGAGCCGATCGCACCCCTCCTCAAATTATCAGATTTCCTCTCCAGTCAATGGGGCGCAGTCCAATACAAAAACTTGGAATCTCTTTGGAACGATGCCTGGTTCAACGTCTTATCGAGCGACAATAGAACTTGGTTTACGAAAGACGCAGAGGAGAGTTATTCATGCGTATCTCACGAGCGACAGTAACGGTTTTAGCTGTCTTACTGCTGGTCGGCTGCTGGCTTCCCGAAGACTTTGTCGCCTCGCTGGATATCAGAGCCGACAAAAGCTTTACCTTCACATACGACGGGGTTCTGGCGTTCGGTCCGGCGCTCGCCGAGATCAAAGAGCGCGGCGTTAAGGACGTCAGTTATATTGGTAACGGTCGTTTCAAGCTGCGGCGTTATGTAATGTCAGGAATCGCTAAGCCGGGAACTGAGGTGTTTTTGGATCTGGTAAAGTTCAAGGGTGACAAGAACGGAAACATTGTTATTGAGGGAGTTAGTCTTTCAGCAGAGGATAGGCACCAATTGAGTGCCCTCGGCGTTAACTTTAATGGAACAGTCAAACTAAACTCAGCTCTACCAGTCCTAAGTGAGAATGCCGACGCCAAACCATTCTTGAGGGGTCTTTTTGGGCCATACAAATGGATTATTTCTATAGACCGTTCGACGCAGCCCCGCGTTGTCTTGAAAGGATAGTGTCGCAACCGGAAGATCATCTTGGAACTGTGATTGAGGAGAAAAATAGGCCTGGGCACCTGAGATTAGATGCCCAGGCTGTAGAGAAACCAGGCGGACCGGAAGAGATCCCGATATTCCGGCCCGTAGCGCTGGGCGGGGTCGATGTTGCGGAAGCTTTTCTTTTACTTGGTCCTTTGGGAGGAACCGATACGGATTCATCGGGTTGGGGATTTTCAACAGTCTGTCGATTGCGCCAAAGGGATCGTTTCGCTTGGCGTCCCTAATCGCCCCGCCTCCGTGCTGGAGAGCCCTACCCCAACTGGGTAACGATGGCCGCCAACCCGCTTCCGCCTCGACGTTCGAGAGCACGATACAACCCGCGGCCAACATCATTGAGAGAAATCCAATCTTCTTCATAACCTTTCTCCTTTCTAAGAGTTACTCATATTCTTATTGCGTTTCGCTTTTGTCCTTATTTGCGAGCGCTGTTTGCAAGGCAAGCCACACTCGCAAGCGGGCCGACATACATGCTTGTTGCCACGCAAGCTACACCTAGGGCTGTGGATTTAGTTCTTCTCCATGCGTCTTCATAAGCGCGCTGCGTTTCTGCGGCGGCTTGCGCGTTGGCCTGAGGCAATCCTGTGCTCGGCCTGTAACCGCTTTATTTTGGCTGCCCGGCTCTCCTGAGCATGCGCCGGAGAGAGTCCGAGCCAACTCGCCGCGATTCCGGTTGCTATTAATAGTGCTATTTTTTTCATGACTTTCTCCTTCCTAGGGTTTTGGTTTTATAGATGAAAGAAGTCGCCATTCTATTGCACGGCAAGCGTCACCTGAGACTTTATTATCTAAAAACCTGACGCAAGCCGCCAATTTAGCTCACGGATCTTACTGTGCGAGTTCCGATTCAATTCAGAGGGAAAACGCTATCAGCGGGAGAATTGAGCATTTGCTTGCAAGCCTTGAAGTAAGAATTCCTGAAGAGTACGATCGCAGTTGAGGTGAAACAGATGAGCCGAGCACAGCCATCCATTCCGAGTGACTTCATCAGTCAAAGCCCGGATATCTGCGGAGGCGCCGCGGTTGTAGCTGGAACCAGGATCCGCGTAAGTCATATTGCATACAGATATGAGCGAGAGCGCCAAAGCCCGGATGAGATTGTGCAGGCTTATCCCCATCTGACCTTAGCCCAAGTGCATGCCGCATTGGCATACTATTATTCCCATACGGAATTGATCGATAAGGAGATCGCATCGTCCGATGAGTTACTGCTGAAGGCTAAGCAGAACTTTCCTTCAAAGGTGCCGGGTCATTCTAACCCGTGATTCAGCTCTACGCTGATGAGAACGTCGACGACCGAATTATCCGAGGCCTCCGCCTGCGGGGGATCGACATTATCACCGCCGTTGAAGCAGGGATGACAGGGAAAGCCGATGCGGAACAACTATCTTACGCTTCTTTAAACAGCCGAGTCCTTCTTACTTCTGACCAGGATTTTATCGAGATGCATCCGCGCTGGATTCGAGAAGGTAGGCAGCATGCAGGGATTATCTACTACTCTCAGTATCATGTAACGGTCGGAACGTGTATTTGGGGTGTTAAGCTCGTTCTAGATGTACTTTCTCCAGAAGAAATGCAAAACCACCTCGAGTTCATTCCGACATGAAGCCTCACCTGACCGCTGCATTGTCGATAACTTTTGGACGCTCTGCGCATCGTACATCTTGTCTGCTGATCTGTGCGTGAACCAGATGCCTACGGAATTAGGCGCTTCAGGCCTTTTCCCGTTCTCGGAAAACTTGTCGGGCCGCGTCTTCGTAGATCGTTTCCCGCGGACCAATCGCGACGATTTCGACTCCGCGTGCAATGGGCCGATAAATGATTCGACTTCTTCCTACTCGCAAACTCCAGTACCCTTGAAGGTTCTCTTTGAGCGCTTTCCCGCAGCCTGGGTCCACAAGAACGTCGGCCAGAGCAGCGCGCACTTTGCGTTTTAGTTCAGGAGGCAGCCGCCGTATGAGGCTACGAACCTCTGCCGCGACTTTCAGGGAGGAAACGGCCATGTAGAGAAGTCAGTCGGTGAACAGCTTATCAAGGGAGTAGCGTTTCTTCGCGCGCTTGAGGGACCGTATGCCTTTACGGATCTCTTCCATAAACTTTGCGTCTCGCAAGATCTCCACGGTTTCTTGCCAACTTTCGTATTCATCCTTGCTGACGATAATGGCAACGGGTTTTCCATTCCGGGTGATGGTTACCGCGTCGTCACGGCGCTCCACAGCGTCCACAAGCGCGCTGAGCTTAGTCTTAACTTCCGATAGCGGCAGGGTCTTCATATTCTTTTCCCGCGGTCACGTTTGGTCTGAATTATGACCAATATTACGTCGTCTCAGCAGCGGGGTCAATCTCTCCGGCAACCTCCATTTCTCTTGATCGCATTTTGCGCTCCGAAGGTGTCGAAGAAATCGAAGTTTGCCAGGCTGGTGATAAAGTCGCTGACTTCCTTGCGGATCCGTGCTAAATGGACCCACGATGAGATTGAGAAAGGCCAGTGTGAAAAAACAGAAATGATCGCACTTCTGTGGGAGGTATCGGAGGTCGGTTCCCGTTCCAGACTATTCAAGCATTTTTTGCAAGACTTCCGTCACGGGAAACGACGGAAGCGAGGGGTTGGCAGCGAGTTCACGCAGGGTTGGCAGCGCGTTTCCCCATAGGAGGGACATGGGGGGACGGAGGCTTGCTTCAATTTCGGCAGGCTCCGGCAACCGATTTTCCACGGCCAGTGCCCTTCCAGTCCAGAGCGTGGCTTCACGCAGTGCCTCGCGCGCTTCTTCGCCGAGTCCTCCGCCTTCGAGTAAGTTGACCATCTTGAGTTTCCGCGAAGCCCACTGGCGATGAGCCAGAGCTTTTTGCCGCTCCTCCGCCGAAAGCGCCACGGCTCCATTATTGTCTCCGGGCGTGGAGCAAAGGCTCCGAATGGCTCGCGTTGAGGGCGCGATCAGGCCAGCCTCAGCGAGCCGCCGAAGCGCCTCGTCCGTGGCTCTGTCAATGACTTCGACCTTAACGGGCGCCAACGGGTCCCACTTTCCTTCTCCGAAAAGCTCCTGGTGGACAGGCGCGAGCCTCTCACGCCAAAGGGCCGCGTCTCGCTCCACCACGACAAACAGGACGGAGTGAGCCCCCTGTAATGGATAACTTTCTTCGCAGCGAACCAAGGCGCCGTCCAGTTTTTCCCGCGCAGCTTGAGCGAAGGCCAGAGAACGATCCACTGGCAAGGGCCTGGGTTTTTCAGTCGATAGACTGGAGACCGGCGTTCCCAGCAGTTGCTGGAGCCGTGACAGAAGCGCCTGCCGTCCGCCCGAGAATGTTAATTTGCCCAGATCGCCGCGCAGGTCGAGGACTCCTTCCGCCAGAGCCTGTTTTGCTTTTAGCGTCCCGATCATT
>JBBDNJ010000056.1:0-7302 GCA_040877705.1 Binatia bacterium
GAACTCAGTGATCTCGGAAGAGACGACGGTTTACCGGACACTGATCCAGGAAGCAATTCCACGCGGTAAGCCACAATCGTATTTTGCCCGCATCACCGGCGGGCTCGGCGTCGGCCTGAGCTACGCCCTCGGCGTGAAATTAGCCATGCCGGACCGGCCGGTATTTGCCCTTATCGGCGACGGCGCGTTTCATTACAACGCCGTGCCGTCATGCCTGGGCGTCGCCGAAGAATATCAGCTGCCGCTTCATGTCGTCGTGTTTAACAACGGCCGGTATCTGTCGATGGAAACCAGCCTGATTAAATATTTTCCCGACGGTGCGGCTAAAACAACCGGCGTTCACTTCGGCGCGAACATCGCACCGCATCCGGACTATCAATATTACGCCAAGGCCCACGGCGGCATGGGCTTTCGCGTCACCCGACCCGATGAGATCAAACCCGCCGTCGAGCAGGCGCTCAAATATGAGGGCGAAGGGAAACTCACCGTGATCGACGTGGTGCTGAGCGATTTTAATCCGCGTTGAAGATCGGAGTACCACGCCTCCTCCTCTCACAGGTCCATATAAATAAGAGGTCAATCCCTGAGCTAAATTCTTACTCTCCTGTAGTTTCTCGTGTCGCGGGCTGACAATTCAGGCGCGGCGCGTGAGCTGCCAAGATCGCCCCCATTACGCTTGATTTCGCTCTCGTTAACTCTATACTCACTTCGCATGCTAAGAAGTTGATGCTCCATAATGAACCCGAGGCAACGAGCTTGATCTCACGTTTTTTCCTGCGCAGTCTCCGCGCCCGTCTATTTTTTCTTGTTTTTATCGCCGTGATTCCCGCGGTGGCTTTGATCCTCTATACCGCTCGCGACCAGCGACGGATGGCCGAAAAACACGCCCAGGAAAACCTGGTGCGTTTGGCCCAGTTGGTGAATAGCGAGCATAAGCTCCTGGTTGAAGGAACACGCCAGTTGTTGACCGTGCTGGCGCATCTCCCCGCCGTGCGAGATCTGAATACCGACTTCTGCGGTGAAATTTTGCGGAGTATCGCGCAAGAGTATCCTCAATACGTGGGTTTAGGCGCGTTCAAACCGAACGGAGATCGGTTCTGCGGCACCTTAACGGATGCGGGTCCGCTCAATATCGCGGACCGGGCATGGTTCCAGCGGGCCCTGCGCACGGGAAAGTTTACCATTGGCAACTATCAGATCGGACGATTGACCAAAAAAGCTGTTTTTCCTCTCTCTTATCCGGTGATAGATAATACCGGGAGTATCCGCGCGTTGGTGCTGGCCGTCGTGGATTTGGAATGGTTAAAGAGCGCCGTGGCGCGCTCGGTGCTACCGCAAGGTTCGAGCCTGACGATTGTCGATGACAAGGGTTTGATTTTGGCTCGTCACCCAGGGGATCAATGGGTCGGTCAATCGATCAAGGGCACAATCCTGGATAAAGCACTGCGCACAGGGCGGGAAGGGCTTCACGCGGTCGAAGGGATAGACGGCATCGCACGATTTGCCGTGTTCACCTCGTTGAGCGGCGACGGTGAGTCTGGAGCCGTGCATCTTGCTTTGAGCACGCCTCGCGCTGAAGTTTTTGCCGAATCCAATCACATTTTACGCCGCAATCTTTTTTGGTTGGGGCTCGTTTCCCTTGCCGTGCTTGCCGCAGCGTGGTTTGGCGGCGAGGTTTTTGTCGTCAGCCAGGTGAATAGTCTTTTAAGCGCCGCACAGCGGATCGCCGGCGGTGATCTGAAGGCCCGAACCGGCTTGTCCTATGCTTCGGGAGAGCTGGGCGCGTTGGCTCGAAGCTTTGATGAGATGGCCGGTTCCCTCGAAGCGCGCCAGGAGGAAGCCGGGCGAGCGGAAGCAAAAAGCCGTGAGAATGAGCGGCTGGCGGCGATGGGCGCAACCGTTGCCGGTATCACCCATGAGATTGCCAATCCTCTCAACGGCATGTATACGACCGTGCAATACCTGGAACAGGAACTCGCGAAACCGGCGGCATTGAGCAACGACGAAGTCCGTTCCACGGTTGCGGATATAAGAAGCGAGATCGAAAGGCTGAATTCGCTGCTTCAGGATTTGCGATTTCTCGCGCGCCCCGGTGAGCTCAACCTCAAGCCGGTTGCAATCGGCGAAATCGCGGCCGAAATCCTGGCTCTGGAGCGGCACCATTATAAAGAACGCGGCATTCTGCCGGAGTTGGACTTGCCCGCTTCCCTGCCTCCCGTGATGGCCGATAGGGAAAAACTAAAGCAGGCTCTGCTGAACCTGTGCAAGAATGCTGCCGAGGCAATGCCGGAGGGCGGAAAACTCGTGCTTCGTGGATTTCCAAGCGGCCACGAAATGGTGTTGGAGGTGAGCGATACGGGAACCGGCATTCCCAGTGAAGTGAACGTGTTTGAGCTCTTTACCACGACCAAGCCTCACGGGCTGGGCTTGGGGCTGGCTATCGTTCGGCAGATCGTTGCCGCCCATGGCGGCGCGATTTCATACACAAGCGAGCCGAGTGTTGGAACCGTCTTTCGAGTTACACTTCCCGTGGGTGTCGCCGCTGCTGATAGGGCTGCGTAAACAATAGACGAAGCAAAGGTCATCAGTTCAGATGGGCTACCTACCTAAAAAAGGCGCCGGCTTCGAGTTGGTGGAGTTTCAAAGCGGCGGCAGAGCCGTGCAGGGCGGCGTCTTCAGTCCCGATCGGAATATATTCGGTGAATCCGCCACTGCCGTCGTCCTGGTCCACGGAGTCGAATCGTATTGGTACTCCGGGCCGACAATGTTTCTCGGATGCGATCTCGCGGTGGAAGGTTATACGGCGCTCGGCTACAACGGCGTCCATTCCGGAGAGAGTTTCCGTACCTCGGAGTTCGAGGCCGCGGTCAAAGAAGTGGACGATGCCGTTTCCTTTATGAAAGCGCGCGGCTTCGACAAAATTTTCCTTGTGGGACCGTGAATTGGCTGAAAACCGCCGGTCTCCCTCCCGCCCCACAGCGAAATTAGATCAGGTCAATTGCGCGTGATTTCCTGCAAGAGCTCGAGCCAACCGTCGGCGCGCTTTTCGTATTCCTCCGTCGTCAACCCTTTTTCCGGATACCACCGCTCATATCCCGATGCCTTGGCCGCGCTGCAACGACCACCATCAAATATTTCATTATTCGCTCCTTTTCTGTTTACCTAGCACGCGTAATCATTAGCGAACAGGACTTGCCCGCCGGCAGGCGAAGGTATTGAAGGACGGCCGTTACTCATTCGGCCGTTTCAGCTACATAGAGCTTTGCGGCTATATTCAGTGCATCAACGCGTTCCTGAACTCGATAATCCACGAGGGCGTCGGTTACCTCCTTCGCAGTCGGAACCGATGCGAATGACAACACCCATACCCTGGAGCCAGGATGGGTAAGAATTTCTTTGGTGAAATCACGTCCCACAAAGTGATAACGTCTCGCATTCAAATAGTAAAAAATTGGCGCCACTCGCCAGTCAAATGGGTGGCCACGGCCCTGGACAAAGATTAGGTCCGTGTTTTCGATTCGCGAGACCCACCGTTCTGCCAATGACTTGTAGTCGGGGTTCGACGGCTTGGAGTTGTAATGGAGTATGCTAAAAGCATGGATGACCGCGAGGATCACTACAAGGGAAACCCACCGTTGATCGCGATGGATCAGGTTTACTAATCCCCGACTCAGGACAATCAGGAGGTAGGGAGCAAAAAGCACCGTTCCACGGGCTACGAAGATGGGATTGAACAGCGAGAACCCGGCGATGGTCGTAACCGGCAGAACCGCAAGAAAAAAGTTTAAGGATCCGAGGCTCACTGGCAATACCCTTCTTTTATCTAAAATCATTCCCCATCCTTGCAAGTGCCGCCAGTATCTCTCGATCAAGAAGTCGATAAACAGTAGGGTGACGGGGAGAATACTAGCCGCGATGATTATACTAGTGCTTCGTGTCGGAAGGAGTGTGCTGGCAACGTAAGCAAACGCAAGGATACTCAGAGCCATCAAAACTGTAATGATTGCCGTGACAAGGAAAACCGGTGCCCTGTGATCTTTAATATTTTTTTCTGTTGGCTGGTCATCTTCAGGTTCACCATCTCTTTTGCTCAGAATACTGCTCGCCAAAAGAAAGCCGGTAGCAAGAAATGCCAGAACTGCAATGACGGTGGTCACGGATTCTCTTGGAATGGTGAGCGGATCACCTTCTAAGAAAGAACCGAATTGCAGAAAGCCGAATACTCCTTCCAATGGATGCAGCGTTCTCGGACGAGTAGCAGCGCCAGTTTGATACGCCGCAATCGCCACCAGAGGACTGGCCAGAATGCCGGTCAAAATCTGTAAACGCAGCACGCGAGGCATCGGACCGTGCTTTGGCAAATTCCTCAGTAAGACCCATATAGCTTGAGTGAGGAAAACAGTCCAAAAATATACATGTGTCGCAAGTCCTATCACAGTGAAAACTACATAGAGCACCGGATAAGTCCGTCGGCGAACGCCGTTTTTGGAAATCAAGACCAACAGCACAGTCGACAACAACCCGAGAAAACAGGACATGGAATACATGCGGGCCGTTTGGGACCAGTAAAGATGCAGACCGTTGGCGGCTAGCATCGCTGCAGCCAAAAGGCCTGTAAAAGTGTCTTCTGTGTGAGTAGCCAGGACGTAAATCAACAAAATGGCGCCGATTCCAAACAATACCGATGGAAACCGTAGTGAAAAAATACTGCTGCCAAACCATTGGGTCCAACCTAACATCACAACATAATAGCCAGGTGGGTGAGGTTCTCCGGCGATCGTCCCGGCCAAGGTTTGCCATAGGCTGAAGCGGGGGTGCGGGTTTGACAGGTCCCAAGGAAGGTCGATGCCGGGAGTATAGACTTCCGGGTGGTCGAGTGTGCGATGCTCCACGTTGTGAAGTCTTAGGAGAGCACCAAAAATTACAATAACAATCAGGGCCGCAACAGCGACCCATTTTTGCTGATCCGTTAGAGATAATAGAAAATGCATTTTCTTACTCGTCTGATTGGAAAGCCATATGCTTGCCAGCTTGAGCGAAGTTTTCGGACAAAAGCGTTGCGAGCACGAGCAACACGGATTTCATGCGGCTGACCTCCCTTGGAGGAGTAGTTTTTAAATTAATGGGCTCAGGATGCAGACAGATCTATTCCCTTGCGAATGTGCGGCACGGCTTGCGGGCAAACTTCATGAGCTAGCTTGAGAATGGTAATCGCGTCGCTCGGATTACAACGCACTTGCCAAATTTGATGAGGGCCTTCGCCGCCTGAGGGGTTGGTTTCTGTGGCATTAAATAGTGCCTCATGCGCAGTAGAGTTTTTATCGACGCGCATCAAGAGACAGTAATGGTCGCTCTGGCTGAGAGAAAATTGAACTATCATGGGCTCCGAAGGTACTCCCGGCGGAGAGAAAGGACAAGGGCACCGCACGGCTTGACGAATGTCGCTGGCTGAATCTATCCCGTGAATGAAGCAAACATCCTCGGGAAGAGTTTTTTTGCATTGCCCTCCGTGATCTTGTAGCGCTCTTCATCGGTGAGCCAGTCAATGTCTTGGAAGATAGGAACGAGGTCCTCGAAGTTCCTGTCGGTTTTGGGATCGATCGCGTTAACGGCGCCGAACATCTCCGTGGCAAAGAGCACGTTGTTCGCGCCAACGCGCTTGATTAAGAGCTCCATCGATTCCTTGTCGTAGATCGCCATGTCCCAATAAACTCTACGCGCCGCGTCCTCGAACGGTTCCAGCCCTTCCTTTACGTGCATGCCGCGATTGCGGTTCCACTGGTAAGGGACGGCACCACCGCCGTGCGGGATGATGACCTTCAACTTCGGAAAGTCTTTAAAAACACGAGACTTGAGCAGCTCGATGGCGGCCGAGTTATGATGGGCGAGATAATAGGAATTGGTAAGATGCATCGCCGGATTGAGCGTAGCGCTGGCGTGGACCGTGCACGGCACGTCGAGTTCCACCATCTTTTCCCAGAGCGGGTACCACCATTCGCTACCCATGGAAGGCGTCAGCGGCTCGCGCCCGCCGGCGACGTCGGGATTCACATTGCAGCCGACGAAGCCCAACTCCTTGACGCAACGCTCAAGCTCGTCGACCCATTCCGTCGGGCTTACACCCGGCGACTGCGGCAGCTGACAGACCGCGGAAATCTTGTCCGGCCACAGGCGGGCAACGCGGCAGATGAGATCGTTGCACGCCTCGGTCCAATAGCGGCTCACCAGCGGCGAACCGAAGTGATGTCCCATTGCCGACGCCTGTGGAGAAAACAGTAGACGGTCGATGCCGGACTCTGCCATGCGTTTGAACTGTCCCTCCATCGAGCGAGCCAGAACCTCGTCGCTGATCTGCAGCTTCGCCCGTATGGGCTTGGCGAGTTGGGTGATCTGTTGGCCGCGATAAGCCTGCAGCTGGGCCGGTGCGGTGGTGAAATGGGTGTGGGTGTCGATGATCATGAGTGACTACCTCCTATATTTCAATTGATAGGCACGTAGAGCCGGTTCGATTGTCAGCCGTAAAGCCCTCTGCTATACACATGGCCGCAAGCAGCCGAAAGCAAAGGAGCACATTGGTCATGCCAGACATACCCCGGCTAAACGGCGTAATCAAAGCCCTCGAGCAAGGTCAAACCGCCTTTGTCGCATTTTCTCCCGTCGATATCGAAAGCGCGGTCGCCATGGCCGGCTCGAAGCTCGACGGCGTTGCTTTTGAAATGGAGCACGGTCCGGTGGATTTTCCCGGCCTGCGCCAGGCGCTGCAGTTCATGCTTGATCGGCGCCAGATCGTGGAAAGATCGACGTTGGCTGCCGCGGTTACGCCGATGGTGCGCATTCCGCCCAACGGCGGTGAGCACAATCAGTGGATCGCCAAGCAAGTGCTCGATAGCGGCGTCTTTGGGATAATCTTTCCGCACGTCAGCTCCGTGGAGGAGGCTTGGAACGCAGTTGGCGCTTGCCGGTACCCGCGTCTATCTACGGCTCCGCTGTATCATCCGGCCGGGATTCGCGGTGATGCCCCGGCGCGGGCGGCGCGCTATTGGGGCCTGAGCCAGCAGGAGTATTACAAGCGCGCCGACGTCTGGCCGTTGGCGCCGCAAGGAGAAATTCTCGTCGTTATCCAGTGCGAGGACACGCGCGCCATCGATAACTTGCCGCGAATTCTAAAAGAAGTGCCGGGCATCGGCGTGGTATTGATTGGAGAAGGAGATCTCAGTCAGGAGCTGGGTCACCCCCGAGAGATTATGAGCACCCGGTCGTGGCGGATGCACGCCGGGCGGGCCTCGACGTGATCGGCGATAT
>JBBDNJ010000057.1:0-7241 GCA_040877705.1 Binatia bacterium
GATTTATCCGACTTCGGCCACTCAATAGTGCCGAACTCGGGTAAACCCGAGTTCGGGTGGGAGAGGCAGCAGAGCGGATATAAAGAAATCTTTATATGGTGATTGCCGCCTGCCTCCGGGGCTGCTAGAAACTCCCTTGAACGCGCCCGGCCAGGCTAGGCGCCCTTTCCATTTCCAAGCCAAGGACTGTCATGACCGCCGCCAGTAAAGCCGCGCAGAGTTCCGCCGCCGCGAAGAACCACGACTACGTGGTCAAGGACATCGGCCTGGCCGATTGGGGCCGCAAGGAAATCGCCATCGCCGAGACGGAGATGCCCGGGCTGATGGCGACGCGCGAGGAATTCGGCCCGACCCAGCCCTTGCGCGGCGCGCGCATCGCCGGCTCGCTGCACATGACCATCCAGACCGCGGTGCTGATCGAGACGCTCAAGGCGCTCGGCGCCGACGTGCGCTGGGCGTCGTGCAACATCTATTCGACCCAGGATCACGCAGCCGCCGCCATTGCGGCGGGCGGCACGCCGGTCTTCGCGGTGAAAGGCGAGAGCCTGAAGGATTATTGGGACTATACCCACCGCATCTTCGAATGGAGCGACGGCGGCAGCGCCAACATGATCCTCGACGACGGCGGCGACGCCACGCTCTTGATCCATCTCGGCATCCAGGCGCGCGACAATCCATCCGTCATCGCGCATCCGACCAACGAGGAAGAGGAGGTGCTGTTTGCCTCCATCAAGGCGCGGCTCAAACAGGACCCGGACTGGTACGCGCGCGTCGGCAAGAACATCAAGGGCGTCACCGAGGAAACCACCACCGGCGTCAAGCGGCTCTACCAGATGGCCAAGGAAGGCCGGCTTCTCTTCCCGGCGATCAACGTCAACGACAGCGTCACCAAGTCGAAATTCGACAATCTCTACGGCTGCCGCGAGTCGCTGGTCGACGGCATCCGCCGCGGCACCGACGTGATGATGGCCGGCAAGGTGGCGATGGTGGCGGGCTTCGGCGACGTCGGCAAAGGCTCGGCTGCTTCGTTACGTAACGCCGGCTGCCGAGTCATGGTGGCGGAAGTCGATCCCATCTGCGCGCTGCAGGCGGCGATGGAAGGCTACGAAGTCACCACCATGGACGACGCCGCACCGCGCGCCGACATTTTCGTCACCGCCACCGGCAACGTGGACGTCATCACCATCGAGCACATGCGCAAGATGAAGGACCGGGCGATCGTGGCCAACATCGGCCACTTCGATAGCGAGATCCAAGTGGCGGCGCTGAAGAACCTGAAATGGCACAATGTGAAGCCGCAGGTGGACGAGATCGAATTCCCCGATGGCAAGCGCATTATCCTGTTGTCCGAAGGCCGCCTGGTGAATCTCGGCAATGCCATGGGGCATCCGAGCTTCGTGATGTCGGCGTCGTTTACCAACCAGACGCTGGCGCAGATCGAACTGTGGACCAATCCCGGCAAATACGACAAGCAGGTCTATACGCTGCCGAAGCAGCTCGACGAGAAGGTGGCGCGGCTGCATCTGAACAAGATCGGCGTGAAGCTGACCAAGCTGTCGGACAAGCAATCGGCCTATATCGGCGTGCCGCAAGCTGGCCCGTTCAAGCCGGAGACGTACCGGTATTGAGCCAAAGGCGCCGCGCATACGCCGCTCACGTTGAGGTGCGCGTTGCGTGCTGTATTTCCGCTGGTCGAAGTTACTGATCGCCTAATCAGGCGAGGTAAAGCTTCTTTGCGTTTACACCGTTAGCCGTGATGAGAGCGGGCGTAGAAGCTTCGTCAAGTGAGACGGCCTCGACCGCAACACAGCCTTGGTCGAACGCCGCCTGTAGCGGCTGCCCGCTGGCAATAGCGCCGTAAAACTTCGTCGCAAAGGCCACCGCCGCAATGTCGCTTACTGATTCCTGCATGACAATGATGGCTTTGGCTGTGCCAAGGAGCGCTTGGCGGGCACCCGCGCTCTGACAGGCATTGAGCACAACGATCTCGGGCGGTTTGTCCGTGGCAGCGAACGCTTTGCCGAGTAAGTCGAAGGTCACGAATTTCGTTTTGACGCGCTTCACGCTGCCGTCGTCAGTGGCAAGTCCCAGGCTGTTGCCGTGACCGGAAAAATGGACGATGCGCGGACGGTGATCGTTGAGGCCTCGAATGATGGCGTCGAGATTGGCGGCAGGCGACTGATGGAGCGTGATGTTGTCGCGATATTGCGAGCGGCGAATTTCCTCCGCGACCTTGCTCACCTCGGCGTCAACGCGCAGAGAGTGGCGGCGGATAGGATTGGCCATTAGATAAAGCACATCCACGTGGTCGCGTTTTTGCAGCGCCTGCTTAGTAACGACAGTGCGCTTGACGACGGTGGTAGTACCGCGAACAACCGGATTGCGTTTCGTCGCGGTTTTCTTTGCGAGTGAAGGCTTGTCGGCATACTGGACGATTTTTTTGCGATGAGCGCGGACGTGCGGCTCCTTGCTATAAACATAACGGCTTCCGTCCTTCACGGCGCCTTCATTGTCGTCGCGCAAAATCAGACCGTAACGAACAAGATGGTCCAGCTGGTTCTGCGCCTGCTGGCCATCCGCCGCTTTAAGCTTAGTCTCACTCATCAGTTGCTTTTTCGAACGCGGCTTGGAGCCGCGGCCGTAAATGGCATTGAAAAGCTTGCGCCGGATTTTGTTCGTGCCGAGGTGCCTGCCGAGTTGGATACAGTTTTCTTCGTAGTTGCCGGACCAATCGACAACCGCTGTTCTAGCTTTCATGGCGCGCCTTCTTCGAGGTGACATTCGGCACCATGCGGCTGATGGTCGGCTGGCTGACGCCCAGCACTTTCGCGAGCTGGCCCTGCGAATATCCCTTGTCGAGAAATTCGAGGAGTTTCAGCTTCCGCAGCATTTCGAGTTCTTTGAGGATGGCGGCAGCTTGTTCTTCGGTCATCATCAGGCGGCTTTCTCCGGGCCAAGGCGGCGCTCGGCAATCTTCGAGATTTCTTTTGCAAAGCCCTTCGGCAACATGCGGCTGAGAGTGGCGTCGCTGACGCCGATGGCGGCGGCGATGTGCTTCTGCTGGCAACCCGAGGCGAGCGCTTGAAGGATAAGCAGCATTTTCACATCCCGCATGTCTGCCCCAAGCGAGGTTTCGGTGTCGGCGTCCATGGCGTTATTTTCCCTTCGATGGTTTGCGCCCCTTGGACAGGGCGACGTTGACGTGATTGGCGGTCGTGCCGAGGATTTCGGCGATGAGCGTAGGGCGAAGCCCGGCCTGAGCCAGGAACAGGATTTTGTTCTTGGTTGAGGCCATGGGCGCGGTGAGCGCGGCGGCTTGCAGCTTGATGAGGATGTCGAGTTTTGCGGATACGTCGTCGGCCATGGTCAGGCGGCGTCCTTCTTGGGTTTAGGCGGCAGCGGATAGAGATGCAGGGGGTGGCCTTCCGCGCCGACGCGGATGACGACGCCAGCCTCTACCCATTTGGCGATGGTGCGGCTGAGGTTACCGCTATCGAGCTTGGCCTTCTTGCCGATGTCCGCCTGCGGCGTCTCTCCGTCGCACAGATTGTAGGCCAGCACCTGTTTGGCGCTGCCAACGGTCGGCGCGACGATTTTGTAGAGCGCCTCGGGCGGAAATGCCGTGCGGCCAACGGTGGCAAGAATGCCCTTCAGCAATGCGTCTGTCGTGTTCACTCAACCCTCCCATGAATAGCTTTCAGCAGATTTAGGAGGGAAATGGCCAGTTTCAAGAGCCTGCTATTCATGGGGATGAAAAGGTAAGTGCACCGTAGTTGGAGTTATGATGTAAATTATTGAACTTACTAAATAAATCTCTCAGAAAAATCCTGAGCATTAGTTTAACAAACGAATAGTGCGGCGAGAAGCTGATGCCAGGTGCGAATGTCCGACTGGTCGCTACGGTTAGGACGCCAAGATCGGCGTGAAGCTGACCAAGCTGTCGGACAAGCAATCGGCCTATATCGGCGTGCCGCAAGCTGGGCCGTTCAAGCCGGAGACGTACCGGTACTGATAACCGCCGCTCCGCTCATTCCCGCGTAAGCGGCAATCCAGTTCTTTGTCCGGTTGTTTCCATGGGTCCCCGCTTGCGCGGGGACGAGCGGCATCGGCTCGCGCTCGCCTTGTCCCCACCTGAGTCGAGTGCTATCTGCGCTCCATGACGTCCCGCGCCATCGAAAACATCCGAAACTTCGCCATTGTCGCGCATATCGACCACGGCAAATCCACGCTCGCCGACCGGCTGATCCAGCTCACCGGCGGGCTGACCGAGCGCGAGATGGCCGGGCGCGAGCAGGTGCTCGATTCCATGGACATCGAGCGCGAGCGCGGCATCACGATTAAGGCGCAGACCGTGCGGCTCCATTACAAGGCGCGCGACGGCAAAAACTACATCCTCAACCTCATCGACACCCCCGGCCACGTGGACTTCGCCTATGAGGTCAACCGCTCGCTGGCGGCCTGCGAGGGCTCGCTCCTGGTGGTGGACGCCAGCCAAGGCGTGGAGGCGCAGACGCTCGCCAACGTCTATCACGCGCTCGACGCCGGCCATGAGATCGTGCCGGTGCTCAATAAAGTGGATCTGCCCGCCGCCGAGCCGGAGAAGATCAAGCAGCAGATCGAGGACGTGATCGGGCTCGACGCCTCGAACGCGCTCCTGATCTCTGCCAAGACGGGCTTAGGCGTTCCCGAGGTGCTGGAAGCCATCGTCACCCGCCTGCCGCCGCCCAAGGGCGACCGCGACGCGACGCTCAAGGCCCTGCTGGTCGATAGCTGGTACGATTCATACTTGGGCGTCGTCGTGCTGGTGCGCGTGGTGGACGGCACGCTCGCCAAGGGCCAGCGCATCCGCATGATGGGCACCAACGCTTCCTATGAAGTGGACCGCGTCGGCGTCTTCACGCCCAAGCTCACCGCGACCGACGAGCTGACGCCGGGCGAGATCGGCTTCCTCACCGCCCAGATCAAGGAAGTGGCCGACACCCGCGTCGGCGACACCATCACCGACGACCGCAAGCCGGTGAGCGAGGCGCTGCCCGGATTCCGCCCGGCGATCCCGGTGGTGTTCTGCGGCCTGTTCCCGGTCGATGCCGCCGATTTCGAAAATCTGCGCGCCGCCATGGGCAAGCTGCGGCTCAACGACGCCAGCTTCACCTATGAGATGGAGACTTCCGCCGCGCTCGGCTTCGGCTTCCGCTGCGGCTTTCTCGGCCTCTTACATCTGGAGATCATCCAGGAGCGGCTGGAGCGCGAGTTCGATCTCGACCTGATCGCGACCGCGCCGTCGGTCATCTACAAAATGAGTTTGCGCGACGGCGCCAGCATCGAGATCCACAATCCGGTGGACATGCCGGACGCGATGAAGATTCTGGAGATTCAAGAGCCGTGGATCGAGGCCACGATTCTCACGCCCGACGACTATCTCGGCGCGGTGCTCAAACTCTGCCAGGACCGCCGCGGCAACCAGAAAGAGCTGACCTACGTCGGCAACCGCGCGCTGGTGAAATACGACCTGCCGCTCAATGAGGTGGTGTTCGATTTCTACGACCGGCTGAAATCCGTGTCGAAAGGCTATGCCTCGTTCGACTATCACCTCACCGACTACAAGCCGGCCGACCTGGTGAAGATGTCGATCCTGGTCAATGAGGAGCCGGTGGACGCGCTCTCCATGCTGGTGCACCGCACCCGCGCGGAAGGCCGCGGCCGCGCCATGTGCGAGAAGCTCAAGGAGCTGATCCCGCCGCACATGTTCCAGGTGCCGATCCAGGCGGCGATCGGCGGAAAAATCATCGCGCGCGAAACCGTGCGCGCCTTCCGCAAGGACGTCACCGCCAAATGCTACGGCGGCGACGTCACGCGCAAGCGCAAGCTTCTGGAGAAGCAGAAGAAGGGCAAGAAGCGCATGCGCCAGTTCGGCAAGGTGGATATCCCGCAGGAGGCGTTTATTGCGGCGTTAAAGGTGGATGTGTGACGGTAACCGCTAACGGTTACGCACCGCTCCTGTAAATTTCGCTTTTACTGAATCTTTCCCAAAGCGTAGCCGTCGTTCTCGATAAATCGTCCATCCTAAAAGTCCGGCGGCAGCAACTCCAACCGCGAGCCACATCGGCACTTTTAATGCTGAAAGCGCAAGAACAAATAACGAAGCAGCTTGCGCAGTAACCATGAATTGAGTGTAGGTAGAAGCGGATCTAAAAGTTGATGCCCCTTGATATTCCTTCAGTGATTTCTGGTGAACTCTAAACCGATACATGACGTGAGAGAAACAAAGGATCATTAGCGAGAGTGTGAAAAGAAAAACGACAGCGAGTTGTTCTTGTGTTACGGCCGCTATCTTGGCAATGCCTCTTATGTTATCGGCAGACAAGCCTTGAAGAGAAAGAGCGAAGATGGCGGTAGCCCAAGCGGGAACTTGCCAGATCAGATTGTCGAAATGTCGATATTCCTCGCTATAGCTAGTGCGGGATGTTCGCGAGTCGCGATCAAGGATTTCCTTTTCGCTTTTCAAGTTCGTGCAATATGAGTTGAAGTCAGATGTTCCAGCAGTATTTCTATCGTCAGATGTGCAATCGCCATGCTTAACGGTATGGATCACGGCGTTAGCTGGCATGAAGACGTTATGGATCACGCCCGGTTGAGTTGTGAATAGTTCTCCTTCACAAAAGATGCTGATCCCTGGGCCATTTTTGGTCAGTTCTGCGTACCCTATCCAGCCCTTTTGGACGATGTAAGTTTCTCTTACTTTATTGTGATAGTGACTCTCCTGCCAGCCGCCCACTGCACTCGATTCAGTTCGTATGTATGCGGTGCCGTCGGTTTTCTTCAATCGGAACCGAAGCTCCAAATTGTCCATCTGATGGTGCACGGTATAAATTCCGCGTTTGTCTCGCGCTTCAGCGCAACCGATTTCCCTCATGTTAGGCCCTCTAAGGCAGCAATAGTTTTCAAACACGAAGACTAAAACGGATTCGGATTCGGCAGCAAGATCATCGCGCGCGAAACCGTGCGCGCCTTCCGCAAGGACGTCTCCGCCAAATGCTACGGCGGCGACGTGACGCGCAAGCGCAAGCTTCTGGAGAAGCAGAAGAAGGGCAAGAAGCGCATGCGCCAGTTCGGCAAGGTGGACATCCCGCGGGAGGCTTTTATCGCGGCGCTGAAGGTGGATGTTTGACGGTTCTCCCTCTCCCATAGGGAGAGGGTGGCGAGCGAAGCGAGCCGGGTGAGGGGTTACGGACTCTCATAAG
>JBBDNJ010000058.1:0-7191 GCA_040877705.1 Binatia bacterium
ACGAGCGCTATCCCGATGCCGCGATCGGTCGCGCCATCCGGCGTGGCCTGACGCCGATTACGATTGGGCTGATGTTCGCAAGCGCGACGATACTGATGCGCGCGGTGAACCACGACTGGCGCGGCTACCTGATCACGCTACTCACTGCAGCACTGGTCCTGCGCAAGCCATGGAACCCGCTGTGGCTGCTCGGCGCCGGCGCGCTGGCGGGCATGGTTGGGCTCGTCTGAGTACCCCGCAGTAGCAGCAACGATCGCCGGATACAGGACAGACTAAGGTTTCTATAGCGCGCGACTTCAATGTCGGAGTCGTTGGAACGCGATATTTCGTCCAAAGTGGCGCCCCATTTAGTCTTCACCACCACGGTTCCACAAATTTTTTTCTTCCCTTCGCTCATGCTTTAGGCAATGCGAGGCAGCGGGCGCAACAGTAGCTCAAACAGCAGCTTGAAGAACGTTATCAACAACTTATTCACATCGAATTGTGGATAACGCGGGATTCGAGACAACGATGTGCTTCAATGGGAACAATTTTTTTCTTGCCTTTTGTTATTGCTGCTGTACTCTCCGTTGAACTTTTCGCATTCGTCACTGAAATTTTTTATCAATCTGTTCTAAAGCGCTTCGCGCTTCGAATCGTAAGGAGATGACCATGAAGTTTGCTTGCCGGCGCTGCAACCACATCACAAAACAAAAACTCTATCGCGTCACCACGGAAGACGCAGGCGTTGTCATGCTTAATATGCTTGTGTGCTCTTCATGCGCTCGACTGGCGAAGAGGTTGGGCCTTCCCACGATGAAAATGGCATCGGCGGAGAATGCCGAGGCAAACGGTGTCCAGGCGATGACGGACAGAAAGCTACAACCTGTTCGATCTCGACCCTCGCTTCGCTGAACTGCTTAACGGTTTCAACCTCTCACGGCACTCCCCGGATTTGGGAAAGCGGTTCAACAGTTCAACCGTTCAAGGGTTCGATGTTTGAGAGCTCAAGCCGTCAAGTGCCAGCAATACATTCGCAGGTCCGGTGGCCGCGCAAGTAAAGTTAAAAAAAACATACAGATCGGCACGACTCAGAGGAAAACCGTCGAAGGCTTCGAAACTGCTATCCAGCATATTCGCATTGCGAACGCGCCGGCAATTGTAGATCTCTAGAATGCGAACGGCGTTCACCTCTGTGAGTTGCGTTGAGAACGGGCTTTCAAGTATTGTTCAAACTCAATGGCTGATTCGATTCAATCTTCGTACAGCGTTCGCGGCTACTGTGCCCTCTGTACGGCTCACTGCGCTACCATCGCGACTGTCAAAGACGGCAGGGTGATCGGTCTCGATGCCGATCACGATCATCCGAACGGCGGCGTCCTCTGTATTAAAGGTAAAGCTGCGCCCGAGCTGGTTTACCATCCTGATCGGCTTAATTTCCCCCTCAAGCGCACGCGTCCCAAGAGCGATGCGGAGCCGGGATGGCAAAGGGTCGGCTGGGATCAGGCGCTCGACGATATCGCGCAGCGGTTACGTTCTATTCGCGAGCGCTTCGGTCCCCAAGCTGTCGCGCTAGCCAAAGGGACCCGGGGCGGCACATCCGTTGCCGATGCCGAGCGCTGGCTGGCGCGCTTTCTCAGCAGCTTCGGCAGTCCCAACTGGGTGTCGACAACCCATGTCTGCAATTGGCACAAGGACACCGGCTTCAGCTACACGTTCGGCGTGGAAATCCCCACACCCGACGTGGCTCACAGCAATGCCTTTCTTCTCTGGGGCCATAACCCGAGTTCGACCTCTTTGATCCTCGCTCATGACATTGTCGCGGCGAAGAAGCGCGGAATGAAAATGGTCGCCGTCGATCCGCGCCGGGTTGGGACTGCCGCTCAAGCCGACGTTTTGCTCCAAGTTAGGCCGGGCGCCGACGGCGCGCTGGCTTTGGCTCTGATTGATGTCGTGATCAAAGCAAAGCTTTACGACGAAGCCTTCGTTCATCAATGGACTAATGCTCCGTTCCTAGTTCGAACCGATACGGGAGCGGCTCTGACGGAAGCCGATCTCACGAGCGACGGATCGCCTGAGCGGTTCGTCGCATGGGACGAGAGCACCGATGCTCCCGTTGTCTACGACGCGGCCTGCGGACGTTTTGAAAAGCCGTCGGTCCGCCCGGTTCTTTGGGGTGAACGCCGGATCAAAGTGAGAACCGGCGGGGAAATTTCCTGTCGATCCGTTTTTGCGGCGCTTGCGGCACTCGCCGCGCGCTATGACGCCCAGCGCTCCGAGGCGATTACCTGGGTGGCCGCCGATAAGGTCAGGCAAGCGGCGCATTTGCTTGCGGCGAACCGGCCGGTCAGCATGTATATGGGTATTTCGCACTCAACCGGCCGGGTCGTTTCGCAGCATTCCGGCCGGGTATTTCGCTCGATTCCGGCCACCCATTTCGGAGCATTCCGGCCCCCCCCGGTTAGGGGTTAAGTCGATGAGCTAAGCGACGCTGGGTAACCCGGCTGTTACAATCCCGCCTTTATCTTGAAGGAGGGGTTGTTGATGGCCAAAGCGAGGTTATCCATGCGTAAGATTAGAGAAGTTCTCCGTTTAAAATTTGACTGCGCTCTGAGCGGACATCAGATCGCGCACAGCTGCCAGATAAGCCGCAGCACGGTCGCCGATTATCTTTGCCGTTTCGAGAAAGCGGGGCTTAACTGGCCGCTGCCCGAAGATCTCAGCGAAGAACGGCGCGGATAAAGCGAAAGGTTTTTTCGGGATTTTGTTTGATCTTGTCGTTTGTTGTAGCCAAACCGCCTTCGATGAGGTTAGCGTAATCGCTTGCCGTTGCCAGCTTTGTAAAGCCGTCCTTTTGGGCTCTGATGCTCATCGCGGTGTTAAACAGCGTTGCTTGAATCGATTTTGTCTGCAGTGCCGGAAATCGGATCTCGTCCCCTCCCATGACCACGAGATTGACATCCTTCGAAGGATCTATGTCATTCTTCCTCAAGATTTCCCTGGCAACGATGGCGAGAGAACCTTCCGGAGACATGACGGCGATGTTTTTACCGCGCAATTGAGCGACCGACTTGATATCGGGATGCGCGATGAGGTCCCATCCGGGCTTGTCCTGAAACACTGTGGCGATCTTGACGGGAACACCCCTGACTCCTGCCGCCAGGGCGCTGCCGGCGTTGGTGAAGAAGTGTACTTCGCCGGCAAGAGCCGTTCGTATGGCGATTTCGCCGCGGATACTGAGAAGCTGCACGTCGAGCCCTTCTTCTTTCAAGTAGCCTTCTTTCTGAGCGATAAGGAGGCAAAACACGGAAGTGTTCATCGAAGGATAGGCGACGCGAATTGTTTCTAAGGCGAAAGAAGACTTCATGGCGCAAAGTGAAGCTATCAAGGAGATGAAAAAAGCTCGCGTTATTCTCCGACGGTTCATATGCAGCGCCTTTTCCTCGAGTCTTATTCTGCCGGTAAATTGTTCTTGACCCTTACCGGATAATCGACATCCTCGTCACCCACCTGAAGAGGGAGCGATATCTTGAAGGTGGTTCCGATACCGGGCTGGCTGACGTAATCGATAGTTCCGCCGTGCGCGGAGATGATCTGAGAAACAATCGGAAGACCTAACCCGGTGCCATAAGACTTCGTCGTGGTGAAGAGATGAAATACATCCACGCCGGCCGGAATGCCTACTCCGGTATCGCTGACCTCAAATATAGCTGATGTGTCCGAGCAAAAGCTTTTAAGCGTCAGGCGTCCTCCGTCTGACATCGCTTCAAAAGCGTTTTTGCAGAGATTGACGATGACCTGCTTTATTTTGTCGCGGTCCACCATAATCTGCGGTACCTCATCATCAAACTGCAGCTCGACAATGATTCTAGCTGCTTCCTGCGCCGGCCGCATCGGTGCAAGAACCTCCTCAACGATCTGGCGAAAATTAACCCGTTGCCGGCTAAGGGATTGCGGCCGTGCGAGAAACCGGAATTCCTCCAATAAAGCGTTGAGCCGGCGCACTTCGCCGCTTGCTGCTTGAACCAGCTTTGAACTGCTCTCTACGTGTCCGGCACTTGTTAGCTCCCGGTCCAGCACATCCAGGCAAAAGTTAAGATTATGGAGCGGATTGGCTACCTCGTGAGCGAACACCGCGGCCGTCAGTCCCAATGAGGCGAGCCGCTCATTCTCCAGTAGCTTTTGTTCCGCCTCTTTCTTTGCGGTGATATCGTAGTCCAGCTCCAATACATCGCTCGGGTTGCCGGCTTGATCACGCCGCAAAGACCAGCGGCTAGCCGTGATGATTCGTGTGCCGTTTTTTCTGGTCTGAATCAGCTCGCCTTCCCAGCGGCCCTGGCGAATAAGTTGATCTTCAATGTCTTCGACGGTTTGCGGGAAGTGGGTTTGAAGTAGCCCATGACTGATTTTTCCCAGCGCCTCTTGCGTTGTCCAGCCATAGAGTTGGGTGGCGCCGGAGCTCCAGAATTGAATACGCGAGTCGCTGAACCTGCGCACAAGAATCCCGTCATGGCTGAGCTCCAAGATCTCGGCTTTCTGTTGTAACTCCGCCGTGCGCTCGCGGATCCGCTGTTCTAAGTCTACGGTGAAGCCGTAAAGAGCCATATCGGCTTCGCGAAATTTCTCCTCCAATTCTCTAATTTCCGTTACCAAGGAGATAGGGACAACGGGAGAGAAGCCCTTCCCCAAGGCCGCTGATTTCTCAGAAAGGTTTTCGATAGGACGGGCAATGCGATCGGCTCTGCTCAGCGCCAGCCAGATTCCGACTCCAAGAATGAAAAGGCCCGAACCTCCGACCAGGTAGAAATGCCGGTAGACAGAACCATCGAGAATTGCCGTAGGAAGAGCAATCCCGACCGACCATTGCGAAAGGGCCGACTTGCTGAACGCAACGTATGAAGGGACATTATTATTGAGAGTTTTCGCAGTTATCCATCCTTTATCGATGTTGCCGATCGCCTGCGAAATTTCCGCTGCCGCCAATTGCCCAACCGTTTCGTTTAAATTGTGCGTTCGCGCAAGAATGCGTCTGTTGCCGTCGTAAATGACGCCCATCCAACCAGCCGGCAGGTTTTCTTGTTTAAGAAGATCAGTAAACATGTCCGTTCGTAGATTGGCTGTCAACACGTACTCTGTCTTGCCATCATAGGTGACCGGCACGCTCATACCGACCACCGGTCCAGTCCTACTATGCATCAGGTTCTGGACCGCCGGTTTACCGGTCTGCAGCACCAGGTTGAAATTGTCGGGGGCGCGCACCTGATCCGGCGGCCGTAAGCTCACGAGTTGTTTTCCAGACGCATCGAGCAGGATGATGTTGTTCCAACCCTTTTGCATCAGCAAGACTCGTTCGGCGCGCTTGCGAAATCCTTCCAGATTACCCGATACCAAATTTGCGGACGTGGCCAGGGTTTGAAGGGCACCCATCGTGGATTCAAGCTCCCGATCGACAACAATCTCCAAAGCGTGCGCTGTCGCCTCCATTCCGCTCCTGATAGCGACTTTCTCATTTTGCGCAAGCAGCACGACCAACGTCGAAGCGAATAGAGTAAAAGGAATCACGAGCAAAAGAACCAAGCGGATCAAGTATAGGCGCAAGGCCAAAGGCTGAGCGGGACGCGCGCGGTGAAAAAACTTTTGGATGATGTCCAGTCGATTCGAGATCAATCGTAGCATCAGAGTAAGCCTCCGAGAAAAAAACTTTTCGCAGAGCCAAAGTTGGCTTGTGTTACTATGTATAGCTACGCAGTGTCAATCAAAATCAAACGCATCAACATCAAATGCAGAGTAATCAATCGACAGATTCTTCCGGGCGGCCGGTTAAGCCTCTTCGTGAGTCAGTCTAAAAACTTTTGCCAATCTTTTCTGACAATGCTGACAGAGGTGGGAGTGGTTAGGCGTAAAAATCGCCCTAGAAATGCCTCGTGCTTGGAATCAAGAATAAGTAGTCTTATAAATTCGGCTTGGTCTGTAAGTATTAGATTATATAGATTCTTTATCTCCTGAAGGGCGCGCCATTTCTTGCCTAATGAGGCGATGGTACAAATGTTGCGGTACGGGCCGAGTATGGCTGAGAAAATCCTCGTCGTCGAGGACGATTCTATTAGTCTGAGTGCCGTTAGCAGGTATCTGCAGATAATGGGCTACGAGGTAGAGCAGGCTGGGGATGGGCTTGAGGCTCTTGATAAGCTTGAGAATCACAGTTTTGACCTTGTGCTGTCCGATATCATGATGCCGAAAATCGATGGCTTGTTGCTCACAAAACACATACGCACCCGCTTCCCCTGCACGCCGATCATCTTAATGACAGCGGACCCCCCGGAGCCACCGAGCCGGGTGGTTGCTCTAACCGGGGCCAGGTATTTGCTGGCAAAGCCTCTTATGTTAGATGAGTTGTTAGAGAAAATCAGAAGTACGTTGGACCCGCCAACGTCCTGAGATCCATACTCTCTGCTGGTATCAGTTCCTCGCGCTTCAAACCTTTGATGACGAAACCGGCGCGCTGGCAAAATCGAGGGACCCATCTGTGCCGTGATCGCATTGAGTCGCTTTACTGCGCCACCGTAGTTGTTCTCGTAATGGCTCATGATGAGGGTTTCCGATAATCGCTTCAGTCCGGCGGGATTGCACGACAGCCGTTTCATCTCGTATGTCATGAATTCTCCTTGGATCAAAAGACTCTCATTTGGCAATCTTGGCAGCCGTCTTATTCTTCTCCCGCGCGACCCTTTCTTGACAATAGGCATAGAGCGCATCGTAAACCGGCAGTTCGTGCGCCAACTGCTTGTGATCATCGCCATAAACCAGCCGAAAGCCCTCGGCAATGGCCTCGAGTCCGGAACACTCTGGCGCCAAATCCTTAGCATCCGTATCGGCGCCTCGGACGATAACCGCCAACTTCAGGAGCGCAGCATCAGTCAGATTGTATTTTCTAATGACGGCATCGAAGCTGCATTGGGTGCCAAGGTGGCCTAGCTCGACGTTCGGGACATCAAAGGGTATCGCGTTCTCCTTTTTTGCGGCGATCATGACTTGATCGGCAGGAACATAAAGGAACTGGGCGTCGGGATCGACAAATCTTTTAATCAGCCATGGACAAGCGACACGATCCACTTTGGGACGAGCACGGGTTACCCATTTCATAGGGGTCGCCTCCTTAAAAGATGATAGGGGTCGGAAACGGCTTTCGCCGTCCCCGCCCTCCGAACCGTG
>JBBDNJ010000059.1:0-7173 GCA_040877705.1 Binatia bacterium
AAGAGGAACAGGCTCGTTTTCATCTCGGCATGAAGGGCGTGGAGAGTTTCTTTCCAAGGTTGCATCTACCGGCGTCCGTGGAAAGAAAGAAACGAATCGTGCCGCTGTTTCCCAACTATTTGTTTGTTCATATTCATCTTCCAACTGAATACCACTATGTGACTTGGTCGCCGGGCGTTAAACGAATCGTCTGTTTTAGCGACACGCCGGTTCCCATCGACGACAACGTCGTTAATTTCCTGCAGCAAAACGCCGACGAGCGAGGAGTTATTCGAGCGCGCTCGCAGTTACGGCGCGGTCAGGAAGTTGAAATCACGGGCGGTCCGTTTAATGGGTTGCTGGGGATTATTCAAGATCCACCCGACGAGAAGGGCCGGGTAAAAATATTACTAAGGCTTCTAAGCCGGCAAATCAGCGTAAAGTTAGGTGTCGAATTCATTAAAAGCGAGTTGGCGGCAATCGTGCCCGCAACTGGTTTTAACATAGGATCAGAATTACTTTCGGCCGCACGCTGAAAGATCTGTATCCGTATAGGGTTGTTCAACGAACGGCTGAAGAGCTTATGGGCGGAGCTTTGTCCGGCGCCCAATATATTCTAAATATCCGAGCTTTGCATTGAACGTAAAGCGGGAGGCGAAGTCATGCTAAACGGCAAAAGTTCGAGCTGGTTATTGTCTCTGATGGTTTTCCTGATCGGCGGGTGTTCGAGTGCGCCGCCACCCAATCCGGCGGTTAACCCGCAAACCACCCCACCGCTTTCCGCTGCTCCCTCGAACTCAGCGGCCAATGAGATTAACCAGTCCCTGTCCGTAGCGGCCGCTCAATCGACAAACTCAGCTTCGGATTATCGCATGGGAGCCGACGATCTTGTGCAAATCACGATTTACAACATCCCGGAACAGGACGCGCGTGTGACACCGAGAACGGTGATGCTGCGCGTCAGCCAAAAGGGAGTCATCGCGGTGCCGTTGATCGGCAATGTTCCCGTCCAGGGAAAAACCACGGGGGAACTTGAGCAGGACTTGGCGCAACGATATGCAAAGTATATCCGCAACCCGCACATCGGCGTTCTCATTACCGAGTACCGCCAGCGCGTCTCGGTCATGGGCGCCGTGCAAAAGCCCGGAGTTTTCGAGCTCACCGGACCCAAATCCGTCATCGACTTACTGGCACTGGCGGGCGGGGTGACCGATAGAGCCGGCAATCAGGTTCATATCTACCGCCAGGACGAGCAGGGCGCCCGCCAAAGCGTCGTCATCGATCTTATGGTCCTGGCAAATAGCGCCGGGTTGATCATGAACGACAAGAATGCCGCGATGGTAAACATGCCATTGCAGGCAGGGGACGTGATCAATGTGCCGCAAGCAGGGATGTTTTTTGTCGACGGCGCCGTCGGCAAAGCGGGATCTTATCCCCTCGGCCGCAGCTATACACTGACTCAAGCCTTGGCGACGGCGGGCGGAGTGAATGTCGAGTTGGCCAATCAAAACGAGATCAGTATCTATCGCCGGCGCAGCCCAACCAACGTCGAAGCCATCCCCATAGATTTGGACAAAATCATGGCGGGAAATGCCCTCGATCCGCAGGTGCAGCCCGACGACGTCATCGTCGTGCCGATGAGCAGCCCGAAATACTTCGTTAAACGCTTTATTGGAACAATCATCTCCGGGTTTTCACTGGGAGCTATAGCGGGATCATGAACGATAACGATATAACCAAATACCGGCCGAACGGCTTGCCGAACCGGCAGCAACATCAGCCGGCGGCGCCGCAGGAAGAGGTCAATTACTATTATGCCGACCCGGCGGATGAGACGCATCTGCGCGATTACTGGAAAATTCTTCGCAAGCGCATACGTTTTATCATCCCGGTCTTTTTAACGGTGGTCGCTGTCGGGCTTCTGATCAGCTTTTCTTCGCCGACTCTTTATACGGCGCTGTCGACATTGCAGATTGAGCCCAACAATCCGACAGTTACGGGGATCGCGGAGACGGCACCCTCGCAATCGGGTGCAGGTCCTTACGATTACTATCAGACTCAGTTCAGTCTGCTCGATGGCCGACCTTTGGCGGCGCGGGTGATCAAAGACTTGAACCTTGAAACGAACCCTGTGTTTCGCGGCGGGAAAACTTCAAACGCGATCGCCTCGCTGTTCTCCTGGATTACCAGTCTGCCGGGCCGCGCAATTGAAGCAATTTTTCAGCTCTTCGAAAACGATGGGGAGAAGCCCGCGCCTGGTATTCCGACCTATGAACTCGGAGTTTCGCCGGGCCTAGTTGGCCGTTATCGCAGCTACCTCACTGTCCAACCCGTTCGCACGACGCGGCTTGTGAACATCTCTTTCAGTACGCCGGATGCCAAATTGTCCCAGAATCTGGCCAATGCCCATGCCACTGGGTTTATTCAGATGGTTCTAGAAAGTCGCTTCAACATGAGCAAAGAGGCGCGTGATTTCCTCGGCAAAAAGCTCGTGGAGCTGAGAGAAAAGGTCCAGCGGGCTGAACTGGCATTAAACCGCTTTCGCCAAAAGCATGGCGTTTTTTCTATGGAAAAAGGAGAAAATATCATAGTCGATAGGCTGGTCGATTTAAATAAACAATTGACTGTAGTGCGCACAGAGCGAATCCAGGCCGAGTCTTTATTTCGCATGACGAAAAACAAAAACAGCCAGCACTTGCAGCTCGTGCTCAATGATCCGCTGATACTGCAACTCAAGGGCACGATCGCAACCTTAGAGACCGACAAAGGCCGCCTGTCGAGCATCTTCACTCCGAGCCACCCGCGCCTCGAGGAGCTGAACCAGCAGCTCGGCGAAGCAAAAAGGGCGCTGACAGGCGCGATCAATAATGTCGTTCAAGGCATTGAGATGACCTACGCGGCCGCGCGGTCTAAAGAGGAGGCGCTGGAAGCCGAAGCAAAAAGACAACAAGATACGGCGCTGGATCTCAAGGAAGTCAGTGTGGACTACGCGGTTCTCAACGAGGAAGTCATCGTTAATAGAGGTCTCTACGATAACGTGCTCAAACGAATGAATGAAACTGGCGTGGCGAACGATTTGGCCGCGGCAAACATCCAACTCGTCCAACGAGCGGAGGTGCCGTCGATGCCGTCATCGCCCAACACGACATTCGCGCTGATTATCTCTTCGATTTTGGGGCTGTTTGTTTCGGTTGGTTTGGCTTTTTTCCTCGAGTATATGGATGCAACGCTGAGCACGCCTGAAGGCGTATGGGCGGCTGTTTCCATGACGACGTTGGGAGTCGTTCCGCACCTCAAGTCGCTGCGGCACGGGTACAAATCGACCTTGCCGCAAGGCGCCAGAAGCCAGTTGGAGCCTCCGGAGGAGACCGACGATTCTATATCCAAAGAGCTGGTTGTAGTCCGGGATCGGATGTCGATCGTCGCGGAGTCCTACCGCACAATCCGCACGGCGCTTTTACTTTCTCAAGCCGAGCACGCGCCCAAGGTGATTTTAATCACCAGCCCATGCCCTGGCGAAGGAAAGACCGTCACAACGCTCAATTTGAGCGTTGCGTTGGCGCAAGCAGGGCACAAGGTTCTGGTTATCGACGCCGACCTGCGTAAGGGCCGTTGCCATCATATGATCAATGTATCCAATCACGGCGGTCTCTCCAACGTTCTCACGGGACATCTGGGACTTCAACAAGCGATCCAGAAGACCGGCATTAAAGATTTGTACGTGCTGCCGCGCGGCGCGCTCGCGCCTAATCCGGTAGATCTATTGATGTCGCAGAAAATGCGCGACGTTCTCAGAGAGTTGCGCGAGTCGTTTGATTTCATCGTAATCGATACTCCGCCCGCCATCGCCGTCAGCGATGCCGCAGTGTTATCGGTGATGTGCGATGGCGTCGTGCTGGTGGTCAACGGAAACATGACAACCACGCCCACTGCCCGGCGCGCGGTCGAGCGCTTGGAAAAAGTGGGCGCGCCGCTATTGGGTGCTATTCTGAATGGTATCGATATTAGAGATCCCGATTATGTCGATTACCGCACCTATTACGCTTCTTATGACCAGGGGGCCGCGGCTCAATCGAAGGCCGACGAAGATGAGGTGATTCGGAGTGTCGACGACGTCGACCGGGTGATGGCCAAGATGGGCCTCGACGGTAAGACCGTCAATATTCCCGAGTTCAATGGCGGCCGCCAAAATCACGAGAACGGCCGGCGGGATTTTCGCGATCGTCGATTTATCGATCGTGTGATGCGGAAGGTGAAACGAGGATTCGGCGCGTCGGACGCCTGACCGAGCTAAGACAACTCGATCACTCGCCAACATCGATTCGCTGGAGCTGCTTTTATGAGTAATCACCCCCTCGTTACCATCGCAATTCCCACCTACAATCGGGCGGCGAGCTACCTGCCCATCGCGCTGCAGAGCGCGTTGAAGCAGAACTACCCTGAGTTTGAAGTCCTCGTCTCCGACAATGCCTCGACGGATCACACTCCGGCTCTTATTGCCGGCCTCAAAGATCCGCGCGTGAGGTATTTTAGGCATGAGTCAAACATCGGGCAAAAGGGCAACTATAATTTTTGCGTTAAAAAGGCCCGAGGTAGCTACTTACTCTTACTTCATGATGACGATGCGATTGACGACGATTTTGTCGGCTCCTGTATCCAAGCTGCCGGGGGCGCTTCGGACGCAGGCATTATTCGCACGGGAACAAGGTTAATCGATGCCGACGGGAAGATTGTTCGTGAAGTTATTAATGCGGTTGCAGGACTTTCCTTGGCCGAGTTTTTTCGCGGCTGGTTCGCGGTAAAAACGCCTATCTATTGTTGCAATACTCTCTTCAACACTCGAAGATTACGCGAAACCGGCGGTTTCGAATCGAAGCACTTCTGTTACCCAGACACGATGGCAATCTTCCGGCTGGCTGCGCAAGGGCCGAGAATCGATGTCCGTGAAATCAAAGCAAGTTTTAGGATCCATGGCGGAGAAGCAGGCGGTGCGAGGAAAATTGCTGCATGGTGTGAAGATTCCTTAGAGTTGCTTCAGTTCATGTGCGATCTGGTTCCCGAAAGCCGAGATCAAGTCTTTAAAGAGGGAATGCGATTTTTCTCTAGAGCTAATTATCGTAGAGCCAGTACGGCCGATGCGCCGTGGCAACGTGTAGTCGCTATCGCAAAGGTCATGAGCTATTTCAATTTCCGTCAGCTGCCTTCGCGCCACGTTATCCTCCAAATTGGCTACGGAACACGCCTCTATCATACCCTCAGGCTTCTTAAGCGCAGCTTTAACACGCCCTTCTTGAGGGCCTAGGCACGAGCCAACAGGAACCTTCGTCGTATGTGTGGTATTTGCGGCTCCTTTGGGTTCTCTGGATTGTCAGATGCGGACAGCGCTGCTGTCGCGGGGATGACTCAAATGATGGCGCGGCGCGGACCTGATGACGATGGTTTTTGGACGGAAGGCCGATACTGCGCGTTGGGCTTCCGCCGGCTTGCCATCCTAGATTTGTCACCGGCCGGTCATCAGCCGATGATGACGCCGGAGGGCCGCTACGCCATCGTTTATAATGGAGAAGTGTATAACTTTCGCGAGCTGCGGAAAGAACTCCAGAGCCTGGGAGTACGGTTTCGATCCTCCGGAGATTCGGAAGTCGTGCTTCATGCGCTTGCTCTATGGGGTAAAGCGGCGCTCGATCGCTTCAATGGCATGTTCGCGCTGGGCTTTTACGACACAGTCGAAAAACGCCTGCTGCTTGCGCGGGATCATGCCGGCATTAAACCTATTTATTACTTCTTGTCTTCCAAAGGGCTCGTCTTTGCGTCCCAATATGACCAGATCATGACCCATCCGTGGGCCAGGGCACTGCAAACCTCTACAGACGGTTTGGCACTCTATCTTCGGCTTGGTTATATTCCCGCACCCTACGCCCTGCTCAAAGATACGTATATGTTAGAGCCCGGCGCGTGGCTCGAAGCGAACCTCGATGGTCAAGTTAAGCGCGGAAAGTTTTTTGAATTCCCAAGTTTTTCGGAACCTGACCTGCGCGGCGCGGAGGCTTACGAGGCGGTTGACGCAGCGGTCACGCGCGCGGTGCGGCGCCACCTTGTGAGCGACGTTCCTGTCGGGACATTTCTTTCCGGCGGCATCGATTCGCCCCTTGTAACGGCAAAGGCGAAAGCCGCAAACAATGGCGCCGTGCGCTCGTTCACCGTCGGCACTGGCGGCGATAATTTGGATGAATCCGCCGACGCCGGAACATACGCGCAAGAGATCGGGGTCCACCATGTCGTCGAGCACGTCAGGCCCGAACTCGCCGTGGAAATGCTCGATGACGTTGTCAGTGCCTGCGGCGAGCCCTTTGCCGATTACTCCGTGTTTCCGACAATGGTTATTGCCCGCTTGGCGCGCCAGCATGTAAAAGTCATTCTTTCAGGGGATGGCGGAGACGAGCTCTTCTGGGGTTATCCGGGCCGTTTCGCTTCCGTTCTCCAGAGTTGTCATGCGTATAGTTATCCTTTTGGGCTCCGCAAGGTTCGTTGGGGAATGCAAAGAGCCCTCGGTTACGGCAACGCGCAGCTTCCTTACCGAGCCATCGGCGAGTATTACCGTACCAAGCACTCGCGAATCTCCGAAGGCGATCTGCATGGCATTCTCCCGGACGTTCCGGAATGGCCGGCGGGTTTCGACCTGTTTGCATACACAGGCAGCGAACCGAACAAGACGGCGCAATGGTTGCGGTGGAATGAATTCGTCGGCCATCTGACAATGGTGCTCTTGAAGGTGGATCGGGCCAGCATGCATCATTCGCTCGAAGTACGTGTTCCATTGCTGGATCGTGAAGTGATCGATACCGCTGCGCGCGTGAATTGGCGCTCATGTTTGGATTTGAAGCGGAAAATTGGCAAGCTGCCCCTGCGAAAGTCTTTGGCCCGTCATGTTCAACGCCAGACACAGGCAAAGCGAGGATTTGAGGCGCCGATGAGCGCCTGGCTGAAGGGCCCATTGAAAGATATTTTTCAGGAATCCGTAGTGAACCGGCAAGATATCTTGGGGATGCCGATCGATCGACAACCGTTGCAAAAGATGTTTCAAGCGCACGTGACCGGCAGGACCAATCATACTCGGGCGCTGTGGACTTTCTTAAGCCTCGCCTTGTGGGAGCAAAAACATTATCACTCTCGCCGGCCATGGACAGAGGTCCC
>JBBDNJ010000060.1:0-7147 GCA_040877705.1 Binatia bacterium
CGCCTTTTGCCAAGCTCATATTACGTTAGTGTATTTATAAAAAGAAGTACTTAGGGAAGTGCAGGAGGCTTTGACGCCTGAACAGAGCGGCTCAAGCCAGTAGGTAAGTCATCGAAATAGGTAGAAAAATGGCAACTTCGCACAGCAATGGCAAAAACTCATCGTTTACTAGCATCCGGTCAGCTCCTTTAAGCAAGGTGCAACCAAATGCTAACGAACGCGAAGAAGCCCCCCATACCAGCCATCGACATCGCGGCCCTCCGAAGTATCAGGCGGATCGTCGAGACTCTTAGAAATCGAATTGATGCCGGCGACGGAAACAGGACCGGAGATGGCGCCCAGCCATTCCCCGCCGGAGATCGAAGCGGCTCAAAAGTTAATAGCTCAAATTGCGGTAAGGATAATAACCAGGAGAAAGACAAATGAATAACAAACTTACAAATCAGACCCATCCATATGATCACACCTCAGCATCTGCGGCAGTTGGCCGTTGTGTATATACGGCAGAGCACCGAGGAAGAGGTCCTTGAAAATACCGGTAGCACCGATTTTCAAAGAACTCTAGCCGAAATCGCGCGGTCGTTCGGATGGCCCGAGTCCCAGATTCAAGTAATCGACGAAGACCTCGGGAAATCCGGCTCATCAATCGAACAGCGTAGCGGCTGGCGGCGGTTGCAGAACATGATCGACGCCGACCAGGTGGGCGCTATTTTTGTCGCGAACATCTCTCGTCTATCGCGACAGGTTTACGACTTTGAGATTTTTCGTCTGCGCGCGGCGCTCCATCACACGCTACTCTATAGTGATGGCCGACTGGGCGATCCCGCAAACTTGAACGATGCAATTGTTTCGCAAGTAACGGCTATGGTCGCTAGTTTTGTTGCCGGCGGAGAAAAAAATACGCCGGGAAATGACAGCCCGACATGCCCCGCCGGAGATGCAAGCAGCTCAACAGCTGCTAGCTCGGATTGCCGCAAGAATACTGACCGAGAGAAAAGATGAACAACAGCGAAGGAACAAATCAGACTCACCCATTGATCATGCCCGACCATTTGCGGCGCCAAGCGGTTGTCTATTGCCGCCAGAGCACCGAAAGGCAGGTTCTCCAAAATACCGGCAGCACTCAATACCAGAGAAGCCTCGCAGAAATCGCACGCGAGTACGGATGGGAAGACTCGCAGATCATAACAATCGATGAGGATCTGGGAAGGTCGGGTTCGACGACTCAAGGACGCACCGGCTGGGAGCGGTTGCAGGCAATGATCGACGCCGACCAGGTGGGCGCTATCTTTGTCGCGAACATCTCCCGTCTAGCGCGCCAGGTTTACGACTTTGAGGTCTTTCGTATGCGGGCGGCGCTCCATAAAACACTCCTCTACAGTGACGGCCGGCTCGCCGATCCTGGGAACTCTAACGACACGATTGTTTCGCAATTGATGGCCATGGTCGCCAGTTTTGAAAACCGTAAAAGAGCCGAACTCATGATGCAATCGAGGTTGGCCAAAGCGAAAAGAGGCGAGGCCGTTTCGAGATTGCCCGTCGGCTGGATTAAAGGGCCGGACGGTAGATTCGATTACGATCCGGCAACCAAAGATACGATTCGCATGATCATCGAGACCTTTTGGCAAACCCGATCGGTCCGTCAGACAGTGAAGATGCTTGCCAAAAAGGGAATCCAAATACCTTGCAGGAAGCGGGGTGAGCGGATCCATTTCTATAGACCAACTCTCGGCCGCGTCATATTCATTCTCACAGATCCGGCATATGCAGGATGTTACGTCTACCAAAAAACCCAAGCACAACCTGGAGGACCCATACTGGCCAGCGGCCAATCAGCACGCGTCCGCCTTTCCGAGGAGCACTGGATCAAAAACTTTAATCATCATCCGGCATACATGACCCTGGAAGAACAAGAAGAAATTAGGTCCATTTTGGCGAAAAATCATTTCACGCGCCGCTACCGTGTCGGCCGCGGACGGGCGCTTATCCAGGGATTGCTCCGCTGCGCCGCCTGTGGCGCAACCCTTTCAGTATCCTATCCATCCAAAGGCTATGTATATTCATGCAGTAGAGCAGGCGGCTATGGCGAAAAGCCCTGCGTGAGCTTTAGCAGCTATGATCTCGAGCAATGCATTTTGCGGGAGCTCTTCAAGGTCCTAAAGACGCCCCCGCTCACCATATTGAAGTCCGCCTTGGAAGGAGCGCGAAAAAAGAAGCAGACACGACTGTCCTGGATCCAATCCGAGCGCGAGCGCCTTGCGCACGAAGAGTCCGTCGCAGATGAGCGTGCAAATCTTAGTCGCGGCAGGCTTCCAAGCGTTCATTTTGATGCGTTGCAAAGACTCGACAAAGTTCTTCAAGACAAAAGAGAATTCGAGCAGAAAATCGCCCTGGAACCACCGGCGCGGCCAGATGAGGAGTCCGAAGATGAACTGCAGGAGCTTTGCCGGATGGCTAGCGATGTGCCGACTTTATGGCACCATGAGGCGATGACCCATCAGGAGCGAAAAGAAATCTTGCGTTGCCTGATCGATCACATCATTGTCGCAGTCAACGACGAAAAAATCGACGCAACGATCGTTTGGAAAGCTGGCGGAAAAACGCCTGTATTCCTATGGCGCCGCCCCGGCCGCCATCAGCTAATCCGCGAGCTCCACGCGCAAAAGTTAACGGCGGCAGAAATAAAAGAGCATCTAGCGGCCGGAAAAACATCCACTGGCCAAGTTGTCAATATTGGGTTGGAGAGACTTTATTTCAAAATGCACGCCCTAGGTCTTAAGCAGCACCGATTCCCCGACGGATATCGCAATGTGCAGCGAAAAGCGGCTGAGCTTTATCGAGACGGGTGCTCTGCGGAGTGGATCGCGCAGCATTTTAAAGAACAGGGCTTCACCAGTGCTTCGGGAGAACCTTGGACAGCTCTGATGGTGTACGGAGTGTTACGTGCGATTGACGCGAGCGCCCAGTCATTGGAAGAGATTCATCGAAGGCTCATTGGAGAAGCTCTCGCGGGTGGTCTCAGTCATTGCGAAATTGCCTGCGAATTTAATGAGAGAAAGATCCGCCAGAGAGGTCGGCCGCCGTGGACGGAGCGCAGCGTCGTGAACATTTGTAGAAAGCTTGGCCTGCAATATGAGCGGGCGCAGAAAGGAACAACTAAGACGAAAGACTCTGACCCAGACGGCCTCACCAGATTAGCTCAGCACGCATCTAACAACCCGGCAGCAGCAAAGCGGTCTTCAGCTACCACGCGCCGCTATCCCGCGAGACGCGGGTACAGGAATATTGAATCCGGGCGGAGTTCCGCTGATTGTGCGAAACGGGGCCGCATGGGTCTACCGAAACCAACGCCGCTCAAAACTGATTGCTCAAATCGCAGTGAGGATAATGACCGCGAAAAGGCGGGAACCGATGAATAGCCAGAATAAAAATCAAAGCCATCCATTGATTGGCCCTCATCATCTGCGGCGGTTTGCCGTTGTTTACATTCGGCAGAGCACCAAACGGCAGATCATAGAAAATTCCGGCAGCACGACGTATCAGAGAAACTTAACAGCAGTCGCGCACTCGTACGGCTGGCCGGATTCTCAAATTAAAATAATCGACGAGGATCTGGGAAGATCCGGCTCATCGACCCAAGGGCGCACCGGCTGGCAGAAACTGCAGGATATGATCGATGCCGATCAGGTTGGCGCTGTTTTTGTCGTGAACATCTCCCGTCTAGCGCGGCAGGTTCACGACTTTGAGCTCTTTCGTATGCGAGCGGCGCTGCATAGAACTCTGCTCTATAGCGATGGGCGGCTCGGCGATCCAGCGAACTCAAACGATGCGATTATCGCGCAGATCATGGCTATGGTCGCCCAGTTTGAAAACCGTAAGCGGACCGAGATCATGATGCAGTCGAAGATGACTAAAGCGAAAACAGGAGAGATCGTTTCGCGCTTGCCCGTGGGCTGGATCAAGGAGTCGGACGGTAGATTCGATTACGATCCGGCAACCGAAGACGCAATTCGGACGATTATCAATACGTTCTGGCAAACTCGGTCGATCCGTAGCACCGTCATTGCGCTTGCCAAAGCCGGCGTTCAAATTCCATGTAGAAAAAGGGAAGGTCAGCTCTATGTCAAAAAACCAACTGCTGCCCGCGTTACCTTCATTCTCACCAACCCGGCCTATACGGGCGCCTATGTCTTTGCGAAAACCCAGCCCGGAGGACCTGTGCCGACAAGCGGCCGACCAAAACGGCTAAAGCTTCCTGAGGGGCGCTGGGTTAACATCCCTGATCAACACCCGGCGTACATGACGCGTCAAGAGCAAGAAGAAATTAGGTCTATTTTGAAGAAAAATCAGTTCAAACGGCGGTATGGGGACGGTCGCGGACGCGTGGCCACACAGGGATTACTCCGCTGCGCCGAGTGTAATGCGACCCTGGCGGTTTCCCACTGCCGCCGAGGCTATTCCTTTGTGTGCAGGAGATTACGCGAATATGCGGAGAAGCCATGCATGAGCTTTAGCAGCAACGATCTCGACGAATGTATTGTGCGGGAGGTATTCAAGGTGCTAAAAGCCCCGCCCATTGAGATGCTGAACTCGGCGTTAAAAGCATCCCACAGAAAGAAACAGACACGGCTAGATTGGATTCGGTCGGAGCGCGAGCGGCTTGCCCGCGAAGAGTCCATTGCGCAGGAGCGTGCAGATGTTACTCGTGGCAGGCTTCCGAGCGTTCATTTCGATGCATTGGAAAAACTTGAAAAGATCCTTCAAGATAAAAAAGAGTTCGAGCAGAAACTCGCGCTCAAGCCAGTGGCGCCACCAAACGATGAATCGGAGGAGGAACTGGAGGAGCTTTGCCGGATCGCGAGCGAGGTGCCGCGCCTATGGCAGCATGAGGCAGTAACGCATCAGGAGCGAAAAGACATCGTTCGCTGCCTGGTCGATCATATTGTCGTCGCCCCGACCAAGGAAAGAATCGACGCAAGGATTGTTTGGAAATCTGGAGCCCAAACGCCCGTATCTGTTTGGCGCGCGCGCAGCCGGCATCACCTGATTCGTGAGCTCTATGCGCGACAACTAACCGCGGTGGAAATAAAAGAGCATTTGGCGGCCGGGGAAACCTCGAGTGGCCAAATCATAAATATTAGCATCGCTGGGATTCAGAAAAGTCTTAACAGGATGGGTCTTAAACCGGCAAAATATTCGGCGAGCTTTCTTTCAGTGCGGCGAAGGGCGGCGGAGCTCGATCGGCAGGGTCAATCACTGGAAGCCATTGCGGGGTACTTTAACGAGCAAGGCTTCGCGAGCCCGTCGGGAAAATCGTGGACGCATTTTATGGTGGAGCACCTGCTCCGCGATAACGGACAGAAACAGGAACCCTTGGAAAACATTCATCGTCGGGCGATCACCGAAGCCCATGCACGGGGGCTCAGCTATGGACAAATGGCGGGTGAGTTTAATACAAAGAAGATCCGCCGACGGGGCGGTCGGCATTGGACGGCGAACAGTGTCGCGATACGGTGGAGCGATCTTAAGCGTATGCAACGCAAGCGAAAGAAAGAATTAACTGACACTAAACTATCGGAAGCAGTCGTCCTAAAGAGATCGGCATGAGCATGCATGGATCAACGACCAGCAACAAACTGCGGTCATTTATGCCCGTGTTTCCTCGGAGGAGCAGGTGCAGGGATACTCTATCCAGGCACAGCGCCGGGCATGCCGCGAATGGGCGGAAAAGCACGGCTAGACGGTAGCCAACGAATATCTTCAGCAAGGCCACAAGCGTACCCAAATTATTAGCGGCCGACGGTGGATGAAAAGGGGGCTCCCCTCGGGACAGTGAATCTTCGCTCTATGGCCATGGTATGGGTGCTAAGGCCATTGCCATGACCTTTTCTCCTGTACTCAATTTGGCGTGTCTACTAAGTTCATGTCGCTCGTATGGAGAAGATGAAAAACTACTTAAGCGCTTGACAAAACTAATCTAGTGTACTATGTACGATGTAGGTAAATGAAAACAAAAGATTTGCTCAAGACTTGGACTGGACCTGATAATTCGCGTCTCATGCGCAATCAGACCTCGATGCGGCTATCAGTACATGTGGCGGCGAAAATCTCTGCGCTCTGCGAAATGTTCCCGCAGAGAACGAAAACGGAAATCATCAATGACTTGTTGTCGACAGCACTGGATGAACTCGCGCTTGGTTTAGAGGATACATGCCCATGGGAAGAGAACCAGGAAGGCGTTGAATATCTTACCGAAAAAAACACGTACAGCAGGCTGGTGGAGAAGTATCTAAGGGAGATTGAAGCAGGAGTTGGCGACGAAAACTCACAACCAGGTAAATCCCTTGCCAGTAAAGGTGCAAGAAAAAACGCGTAATAAGGACCAGAATCCAACGGCACACTAGGCGATCTCTTGAGGCGACTCGAATGGGGTCGGCGTACAATCGCAAGCATTACGGAGGAATCTAAATGGCACCAAGAATAATTGATGAACAGATGAGAACAAATTGATGAACAGATGAGTAGTGTTGAACACCGATGTGTTCGTTTGTTGTTAGAGTGGTAAAAAACAGAATGCCGGGAATCGCTCGGCGGCAAAACCGTGTACAAGATGGAGATTAGATATGGGTATGAAAAAGCAGTACTCCCGAAAGTACGATCCTATTATCAACTACTTAAGGCGCTCCAATGATGAGATGCTCAATTCTCTCGTTCTAGCCAAAGCCGCTGGTAACCGTTACCCTTACGCTTGCAGGGTATTGTACG
Organism: Binatia bacterium; assembly: GCA_040877705.1. Taxonomy (GTDB): domain Bacteria; phylum Desulfobacterota; class Binatia; order UBA9968; family UBA9968; genus WHTF01. The sequence continues at coordinate 6,766 of JBBDNJ010000060.1, forward strand.
AGAACCTGCGGGCTGTCCTTTTTCCGCCCGGAGAGAAGAATAAAAACACCAGAAAACATCACGAGTCCGTCCTCAGGCACATAAAGAGCTCTAAACAATTCGAATTTCTTAAGGTGTCCGAGATGTCCGCGCTCGTTAGGCAAAAATACAATAAGAAGTTCAAGAAATACCTTAGGTGAGTGAATCTTGTTACTGGCGCACTCATATGATCCCAGATCCTAATTCAAGTAAATCGATGAGAATCTGGGAGGATCCGGCTTGTCCACCGCCGCGGAAAGAAGATAATTCCAAGCCTTTGGCCTTCAATCACATCCGCCTAATGACTGTCTAAGTACTCTGGTTCATAAGTTCACTAACGTATTTTGAGATTAGGCAGCGGATC
>JBBDNJ010000061.1:0-7142 GCA_040877705.1 Binatia bacterium
CAATCAACCATTGCGTCAATTATGCGCAATTACATAAGACGCTGTGTATAGAACCGTAATTCGTAAGAATCACTAGAGTTCCCGCTCCGCGGGCGGATGACCTAAAACAGCATCCGCTTTCTCGGCGGATCGAAAAATGGCGGCTTGGCGGTTAAGACTTTTACTTTCTTCCGTTCGTATTCTACGGTGGTTTCCATCTCGAGTGCGGTTCCGGCGTTTGCATGCTCGCTTTTGACGGTTGCCAGCGCGATGTATTTTTTCAGAGTCGGCGACCAGGCGCCGGTCGTCGCTTGCCCTACCTGGAGATCGTCATGATAAAGCGGCACTCCGCCGCGCCAAGCCACAGCCGGCACATGCGGCGGGAGACCTACCCTGCGATAGAGCTCTTCGTAGTGGCGCCAGTCCACCTCGAGCCCGACGATTCGACGCGGGACGCTCTTCTCGCCGTGGTCGCGCAACTCTTTACAACCGACAAAAAAGTCTTTTTTGAGATCCACTGTCCAGCTCAAACCGATTTCAAACGGCGAATATTTCTGCGAAGGTATCAGCGCCTTCTCCACGCCTAAATAGTCGACTTCCAGTAGGATAAACCCTGCTTCAAGGCGCGCCACATCGAGAGCAAGCATTCCCGCCGGTTTAAGGCCATACGGCTTACCTTTGTCGAACAGCACATCCCAAACGTGTTCCGCATGGGCGGCTGGCAACCAGATTTCATATCCCAGATCGCCGGTGTAGCCGGTGCGCGAAACAGTCACCGGCACCCCCGCGAGATCGGCGGCCGTTAAGCGGAAAAACTTTAGTTGACCAAGGTCGGCATCGACAATTTCTCTGAGAATCTTAAAGGCATTAGGTCCCTGCAGCGCAAGCGCGGCAATTTGCTCGGATACTTCCTCGATGGAAACCGTCATGCCCACTGAATTGAGCCTCAACCAACGCAGAGCGGGATCCGCCAGATGAAAGCGAAAATGATCGTCGCCGAGGCGAAATACCGTGCCATCCTGAATAACTTTGCCCTCGGCGTCACATAGGCAACCATAGATTGCCTGCCCCACCGCGCATTTCGCCGCATCTCGGGTCAGAATCCGATTAACGAGCTTCAGTGCGTCTTTGCCGCGCACGTCGTATTTGAATAGCGGCGAAATATCTATCAGACCGGCGCTATTTCTTATGGCATGGTATTCGTAATCATGCACGACATCGTAGGAACTGGCGGCGAAATATCCCGACCAGGTGCGCCAATTTTGGCTCGTACAGAGGACCGAGGTGCGGCAGTGAAAAGGTGTTCCGATAGGCATGGGGTTAGCAGAGACAGAGCTTCCAGACAGAAACAAAACTAGCCGGCCTTAAGTCTCTGCGTGTGGCTCTCCATGTCGTTTTTTGATTGATCTCTCTGTCTCCGTTCTCTGCCTGTCGTTATCTCTTCGTTGACTTCGTATTGGAAATTACCAAATATGCTCCTTTAAGCAAATCGAATCATGACGAAATACGATGCAATCATAATCGGCGGCGGTCATAACGGTCTTGCCGGCGCGGCTTATCTTGCTAAAGCCGGCAAGAAAGTCCTGGTTCTGGAGCGGCGCCATGTCCTTGGCGGAGCGGCCGTCACCGAGGAGATTTATCCTGGTTTTAAATACTCCGTCTGTTCCTACGTCGTCAGCCTGCTGCGGCCGGAGGTCATCCAGGAGCTCGAACTTCCCAAATACGATCTCGAAATCATCCCGCTGGACAGCACCTTCACGCCGATGCCCAATGGCGATTATCTCGCGCGCTGGGGCGACCACGCCAAAACCCGCCGGGAAATTGCGCGCCATTGCGCCACCGACGCCGAAGCCTACGAACAGTACGGCAAGCTGATGGTGCAAATGGCCATGGCCGTCAAGCCGATGCTCGGCTTGGTTCCTCCGGAACCGACCTCATGGAATCCAAAGGACCTTTTTGGACTGGCCTCGATCGGCAATCATTTCCGCAATGTAGGTGACAAGCTGCTCTATGACTTAACCAAACTCATGACCATGAGCTCCGCCGATTTTCTCGATGAGTGGTTCGAGACCGAGGTGCTCAAGGCCACTATGTCCGCCAGCGGCATCATCGGAACCTTTATGGGACCGAGATCGCCGGGCACAGCCTATGTCCTGCTCCATCATTACATGGGCGAACTTGATGGAGCGTTTCGCTCCTGGGGTTTTGCCCGTGGCGGCATGGGCACGATTAGCCGTGTGATCGCCGATGCGGCGCGCCATTATGGCGCTGAAATTAGAACCGCGGCAGCCGTCAACCAAGTCCTGGTCAAGAACCGGCGCGCTTACGGGGTCGTGCTGGGCACGGGCGAAGAGTTTCAAGCCAACGTCATCGTCTCCAGCATTGATCCCAAGCGGACCTTTTTGAAGATGATCGACGCGCAGCATCTTGAGTCTGAGTTCTTGAGTCAGGTAAACCATTTTAAAATTCGCGGTTCATCGGCCAAGGTCAATCTTTCATTGGACGCGCTGCCCGATTTTACCTGTCTACCGGGAGAAGGGCCGCACCTATCGGGCGCGATCTCGATCAGCCCCAGCATCGACTATATTGAACGGGCTTACGACGACGCTAAATACGGCGATTATTCGCGCCGGCCCTACATGGACATCATCATTCCATCGGCTCTCGATCCGTCCATGGCGCCGCCGGGCAAGCACGTGATGTCGATCTTTGTGCAGTATGCGCCCTATCATTTAAAAAGCGGAACTTGGGCCGAGAAGCGCGACGCCTTCGGCGACACTGTTATCGACACCATCAGCGAATACGCGCCTAATTTGAAAGATATCATTCTGCATCGCCAAATCGTTACCCCCTGGGACCTCGAACAAGAATTCGGTCTGACCGAGGGCAATATCTTTCAGGGCGAACTGACTTTGGATCAATTATTTTTTCTCCGGCCGGTTCCCGGTTGGGCCAAGTACCGCACGCCGATTAAGAATCTTTATATGTGCGGCGCGTGCACGCATCCCGGCGGAGGTGTCATGGCTGCCTCCGGCCGGCTAGCAGCCCTGGAAATACTAAAAGATTTAAAAAGGAGTTTCATTTAGCCCGCCGTGGAAAACTACGACGCGATCATCATCGGCGCGGGCCATAATGGACTAGTAACCTCAGCCTATCTGGCCAGGGCAGGTAAGAAGGTCTTGGTTTTGGAGCGACGGTCTTTGGTGGGCGGTATCGCTGCGACAGAGGAAATCTTTCCGGGTTTTAAATACTCCACCTGTGCTCATTTGGCCGGATCGTTCTCGAGCGAGATCAGCGCCGAACTGGAACTACAGAAACACGGCTTGAAAATCCTTCCGCTCGACCCTTTGCTCTTTGCACCCGCGTTAGAAGGCAATTCCCTTCTGGTTCCGCGCGATCCGGCAAAAATTGTCGAGGAGATCGGCCGGCACTCCAAAGCCGATGCGGGAAAATATTCTTTATTTTGCGCGCTGATCAACAAACTCGCTGCTTTTTTGCGCAGCCTGAACAGCCTGTCGCTACCCAATGGGACAAGCCCGGGAAACTTTAATCTTACCGGGCTGGTTACAGTCGGTTTTCGCTTTCATCGTCTGGGCAAGAAAGAGATGTATGAGTTCATGCGCATCTTGCCGATGAGCGTTGCCGATCTGCTCAACGAATGGTTCGAGAGCGAAACGCTTAAAGCGGCTATAGCAGCCAGCGGCATACTCAACTCTTTTGTGGGTCCACGCGCCCAGGGCACCGCTTACGCTTTTCTGCATCATCTATCGGGCCAATCCAACGGTGCCTTTCGCACCGCCGGAGTTGTCTCGGGCGGCATCCATCAGTTACCGCAGGCCCTGGCGCGGTCGGCACAGCAGTATGGCGCCGAGATTCGCACAGGCGCCGAAGTCGCCGCCATCGCCACCAAGAACGGCGCGGCAACGGGGGTGTTTCTCGCCAACGGCGACGAAATTTCAGCAAAGATTGTGATCTCAAACGCCGACGTCAAGCGGACTCTTCTCAACCTGGTTGAACCGACCTACCTCGATCCGCACTTCTTGCTGCAAGTCAGGAACATCCGCTCGCGCGGCACCGTTGCCAAGATCAATTTCGCTTTGGACTCATTGCCGAGTTTCAGGCCTGCCGCCGGCAATGCCGCCGCCGCACGGCTGGGCGGCATCATTCACATCGGTCCTACACTTGATTATCTCGAGCGCGCCGCCGACGACGCGAAATATGGCAGATTCTCACAGCAGCCTTTTTTGGAAATAACGATTCCTTCGGTCATCGATCCGTCGCTGGCGCCCGCCGGAAGACATGTCATGTCGGTGTGGATGCAATCGGCGCCTTACCACCTGAGAGAAAAGAATTGGAATGAACAGCGCGATGCGCTGGGTGACAGTGTCGCCAACGTAATCGAAAGCTATGCGCCGGGGTTTAAAAATTTGATCCTGCACAGACAAGTCGTAACGCCTTTAGACCTGGAACAAACCTTTGGCGTCACCGGCGGGCACCTCGACCATGCCGAGCTGGGTTTAGATCAGATCTTCTTCATGCGTCCGGTTCCGGGTTGGGCCGGATACGGCACGCCGATAGAGAATCTCTATTTGTGCGGCTCCGGCACGCATCCGGGCGGCGGAATCACAGGCCTACCCGGCTCTTATGCGGCAAAAAAAATCCTCAAAAGTTGGCCACACGGGAAATAATTCGCTGAAAACGCTTGCGACCGGCGGTTCTTTCTCGTCAGCGATTTGGACCGAACTGCCGTATTGGAATCGGCTTAAAACAGTTAATGCTTGAACAGGTGAAGACGAAATAAAACGCGCTCCGCATCGATCGACGCACTCTGATTTGAGGTAAAAACATGAACGTCAATGAACTTAACACCAGCAAGACCGGCTTGCTCTTTTTTGACATGCTCAACGTCTACTATCACGGCGCATCCGAAGAGACTAAAAAGAAAATGAAGCCGGTAGTCGACAACGCCGTTCGTCTCTTGAACGCAGCGCGCAAGAGCGGGATTCCGATCTTTTACGCCATGGCCAACCACCGAAAGGACGGCAATAGCCGCAGTATAACCGTGACCGACACCGACATGCGGCTTCGTCCCTGGCCCAACGGCGTTTGTAACCCTTCGATCCACGGCGCAACCGAAGGCTCCTGGGAACAGAAAGTGATCACAGAGATCGAGCCCAAAGCAGAAGACTACATTATTCCTAAGTACCGCTGGAGTACTTTTCACCAAACCTATTTCGATATGGCTCTGCGGTCGCGAGGGATCGACACGATCATCCTATCGGGCGGCGCCGTCGACGTGGGCGTGGCTTCGACGACTTATGCCGCGCGCGACCTGGATTATAACGTCATCATCGTCCGCGACGCCTGCGGCAACTCCCATGACGATTCCATGGCGGCATTTATGGACACAGTTTTTCCGCGCATGGCGCGAGTGCGCACCACCGATCAAGTCTTGGACATGTTCCGTAAACAAATTTGAGCGGCCATGGCCACATACTTGCGAGTTCATCAGATATCGCAAAGTCCGATAGCGCGCACGTAGAGTGACTGTGAAAAGCACGAACCGCGGGCAGGGCTGTGTCTGTTGGGTGCCGTCTACATCATGCTCCGGTCGTCATTGTAACTTAACTCTCTTGGGTCCCGAGATATCTTTCGGCATCGATGGACGCCATGCAACCCGTACCGGCGGCGGTCACCGCTTGGCGATAGACATGATCCTGCACATCGCCGCACGCAAAGACGCCGGGGACCCGGGTATGGGTGCCGTCATGCGTCACAATATATCCCGTCGGATCGAGTTCCAGCTGCCCGACAAAAAGCTTGGAATTGGGCTCGTGGCCGATCGCAATAAAGACCCCGTCAACCCTAACATCCTGAGACTTACCCGTCTTTAAGTTCTTGAGCCTAACGCCTTTTACGCCGGCATTTTTAGGTTCGCCATAAATTTCATCAACGGCGCTGTCCCAGGTAAACGAGATTTTGGGATTCTTCTTAGCGCGATCTTGCATGATTTTGGATGCTCGCAGCGCATCGCGTCGATGCACGACATTGACGTTGGCGGCGAATTTTGTCAGAAACGTCGCCTCTTCCATCGCCGTGTCGCCGCCGCCGACGACCACCAGGTCTTTGTTTTTGAAGAAAAACCCGTCGCAGGTGGCGCAGGCCGATACGCCATGGCCCATCAGTTTGCTTTCGGATTCTAATCCTAACAATTTGGCCGTCGCTCCGGTGGCAACGATCAAAGCGTCGCACGTCCAGTTACCCTTGCCGGCGACGACTTTGAAGGGTCGCTGTTTAAAATCCACGGAAGTAACGTCGCCAAACATCATTTCCGTACCGAAACGAACCGCTTGCTTCCTGAACGCATCCATTAGATCCGGTCCCATGATGCCATCCGGAAATCCGGGATAGTTTTCGACGTCTGTGGTGATGGTCAGTTGGCCGCCGGGTTGAGATCCTTCAATAACCAGCGGCTCGAGATTCGCACGCGCTGCGTAAATCGCGGCGGTGAGACCTGCTGCGCCGGAGCCAAGAATAATAAGACGGTAGTGGCTTTTTTTCTCCATTGGCTTTCTGTAACATAAAAAATTAACAGGAGAAACCAAGCTCATCATGCCAAAGTTAAGTCACCTAGACGATCAAGGCCGAGCCAAAATGGTCGATGTCAGCGACAAGGGCGTTACCCGCAGGATCGCCGTCGCCCGGGGCGCGGTTCACATGCGGCCGGAAACTCTGGCCCTCATCTTGGAAGATAAAATTGACAAAGGCGACGTCTTTTCCGTCGCCCGCGTCGCCGCAATCATGGCCGCGAAAAAAACTTCGGAACTCATCCCGATGTGCCACCCGCTCAGTATCACGTCAGTGGAAATCGGTTTGAGTCCACACGAGAATCCGGCACGTATCGAGATCGAAGCCGCTGTGCGCGTCGATGGCAAGACGGGTGTAGAGATGGAAGCAATGACGGCGGTATGCGTCGCCGGATTGACGATTTACGACATGTGTAAAGCGGTCGATCGCGAGATGTCAATCAGCGAAATTCGGCTGGTGAAAAAAAGCGGTGGCAAAAGCGGCACCTTTTTTCGCGATGAATAGGCGTTAGCCAACTGGCTTAAGGGTAGCAGGAATCTTTCCGGCTCTTGCCTTGCACCTTCTCCCCATCCGGA
>JBBDNJ010000062.1:0-7138 GCA_040877705.1 Binatia bacterium
TTAAGAATGTAACCCAAGGGTGAATCGTTGCATCATTAAAAATGTAACCTGCAATGAGGAGTAAGACCGATTCGACCGAAAATACCACGCTTTTAGTAGAAAATGGTCACAACCCCATCAAAGTCCCCACCGTTATCCACAACCGACCAAATTCAGCCCGATATGACGAAAAAAGATCGTTACGGACGCTCCATGGACCGCTGTCCTCCGGGCGTGGAAGCGCTTGCATCATGGCGCGTTCGCCTTTCACAGCTCCATTTGCACGACAAAATTAACTATTCCCATAACGGCGTTAAAGCGGTGATTGATCGTGCGTTCCGTTCACCCGCGTTGCAGGCTAACCAAGACAACTGCATTCGACACCGAACCCCTGAGGTGTTTCACGTTTACGCCTTGACGCGCCGTTTTTTGGCTTTCTCGCCTGTGGCAAAATGCTGACCGCGCACGGCCAATTCGGCTTCTTCTTCGTCCTCGGCAGTCCACGCTCCCAGGCTGTAGCCGTACCACGGCATTTTTGGAGTCAGTTCCGGAAATCCCAGTTCTTCCCATATCTCCTTGGCGTTCTCCATGAACTCTTTGCGCGGCAGCGAAACCGGCGGATAGGCCCACGGCCTGGTTGCATCGATCAAAAGCGCCGAAGTTGATGAAACCCGGCTCACATGAGCCGGTACGCCCGGCGGATAAGCCGAAGGGTCGAGGCCGGGCGATTTCCCCTGAGCGATCGCGACATCCTGATCGGGTCTCACGTTAAAACAGATCGCCCAATTGATCATCGCCGGATCCCAGATGTCGATGTCTTCGTCGACGGCGATGCAGATTTTTGCATAACTACCGACGAATCCGGCGCTGGCATTCAAGGCCCGCCAGACATCGCCAGCGCTTGCCTTCTTCATTTTGATCACGCAATAGGCCTGGCCGCTGCCGCTCACTTCGTCATGAATGGCGACATCCATGACCGCGGTATTGCCGCTATCGAAGCGCAAGAACTTGTACATGACTTTTTCGGTGCCGGTGTGTTTGATCTTGCTGCTTTCACTCGGAGGGAATTGGCTCATCAAGGCCGTATAAATCGCGTCCCGCCGGTGGGTAATGCAGGTGACGTCCATAAACGGCGATACGCCACGCTGCCCCATGTAGCCGGGGTATTCGCCGAACGGTCCCTCGGGCTCGATCCATTCCGTGGAAATTTTTCCTTCAATGACGATTTCCGCCGTCGCCGGCACCAGCAAGTCCACCGTCTTACACTGGACAATCTCAACCGGCTCGCCGGCGAGTCCGCCGGCAAGGCGATACTCGTCGAAGTCGTAGGGCAACTTCGAAGTCGCCGCATAGGCAATCGCTGGAATCACACCGATGACGACGGCGGCCTGCAGTGGAATACCTTTCGCTCTGCATTTTTGCCAGTGCGTGCCCATGTGCTGGCCGAGAAATAATCCGCCGTTGCGATTCGGTGCTTTGATCTGACTGCGATAGTTGCCGATATTGTAAATCCCGGTGTCCGGATCTCTGGTCACCCAGTTGGCCGAAGTCAGATAAGGAGCGTTGTCAAAACCCGGCGTTGAGATCGGCACCGGCAGCATGTCCAGCCCATGACCGTTCAACAAGTCGTCGCCCTGCCACACCCTTTCTTGCGCAGGACCGGAATCGACTCGCACCGGCACCACCGGGTGCATCTGCGCCTGGGTCCAGCGTTCGTGAATCTGGTTGGGGGAGCATTTAAGGCCGATGCTGTAGATCTCCGTCGAAGCTGCCAAAGTTCCGACGGCGACCGGCATGCTGTATCTTTTCCCTTTCACATCGATGACGTTCTCGAAGAGAAACGCTTTTCGCTGATGCTCTTGCAGCCCGCGAAACTGCCAACGCACCAACGGCATCAGTTGGGTATCCTTATTGATTTGCTTCTTGACGCGCACGAGCTTGCCACGCTCGTCGAGAGCCTTCAAATGTTCGCGGACGTCTCTGTAGTACTGACCGTTTGCCATCTAAAAATATCCCTTCACATACTGGATCAGTGATTAAGCGAGAGCTCAAATCAGGGTTAAGTACTACCCGAGCGATAGCTGCCTGTAATTGAATCCTCGAACATTAAACTTTTGAACGTTTTTCTAGAGATCCAACGTATTGGGGGCGAATAGCTCTTCCACGCGAAGCTTCTTCTCAGCCAATCCCTGCTCGTATAGGTAACTCATCAATGTCTCAACGACGGAGCGATTTTGTTCCAGACCGTATGTCCAGGGATCGCCGCCGAGAATCTCGCGCTGCTCTTCCACCGGCCCGCGAAACCATGCCAGGCTGATTTTATACGGCGAAGTATCGTTTAGCCTGGCGTAAGCGTCTTCTTTCGCCCGCTGGAAGGCCTTAAACAGGCTGCGCGCGATCCAGGGATGCTTTTCCCATAAGTCTTGCCGCAACGCCACCGAATGCATGATAGGGAAAATACCGGTCTTCTTAAAATAAGCCGCTTCGACTTCCGGATAATTTTCAAACAGCCGTCGTACATGGGGCGGCGGATTTAACATCGACGGAAACAGATTGGCGCAAATCATCGCGTCCAATTCGCCATTAAAAAGCATCTGGTCCGGCTTACGATCCGGTGTGATGTGCGTGACTTTGTAGCGTTTCGGCAGTTCCATCTCCATGCGCGAGCGCGGCGTCCAAGTATACCATTCAATATCATCAAGGTTAACGCCGTACTCATGCTGTAAGGTGCCGCGCACCCAAACCGTCGCGGTCTGTTGAAACTCGGCCAAGCCTACGCGTTTTCCCATTAAATCCTTCGGCTCGCGAATACCACTGTTAGTAGTATTGATGAAAACGTAGGAATGGCGAAACGCGCGCGCCGGGAAGACCGGAATCGCTGTCAGCGGTTTCCCCAGTGTCCGGCCAATAAGGTATGAGGACAATGAAATTTCCGACGCGTCGAAGTCGTAATAGTTCAGCATTCGCGTCCAGATTTCGTGGTGCGGCAATACCAACCAGTTTAGTTCCAGTCCTTCCGGTTTCACCGATCCGTCGATCAACGGATGGGTTCGATCGTAATCGCCGCAGGCGATAGTTAATAGGCGTGACATGGATAAATTTCTCCTTTTTACATCGCCAAGTCGTGTGAGGCCGAGCGGTCGCTACAATATGGGATTCGACTCCCAGCGTGCGACCCCTTACAGTCCCGGATTTTCCTGAGACGCCTCAATAATGGATTGGGCGATCGCCGGATAGGCGCCGCAGCGACAGATGTTGCCGCTCAGCCACTCCGCGATCTGCTCTCGAGTCGGAGCAGGGTTGTGCAAAAGCAGCGCTTTAGCTGCCATGAGCTGGCCGGGCGTGCAGTAGCCACATTGCGCGCCGACATTGCGGATGAAGGCGGCTTGAAGCGGATCCAACTCATCGCCCCGAGCCAGGCCCTCGACCGTGAGCAACGCTTTTCCGTGAGTTTCAAAAGCCAAATAGTTGCAGGAGCTTACCGGGCGCTTATCCACCAAAACGGTGCAGGCCCCGCACACCTCGGACTCGCAGGAGCGCTTGGTTCCGGTAAGCCAGAGCCGCCTGCGGAGAAAATCAAGCAACGTCTCCTCCACCGGAACTTCGCCGGACCAGGAATCGCCGTTAACCGTAACTGACAGATTAAAAGTTTTTTGTGCGTTCATAGATCCGGTGCCTGTTTGTTTATTGCCGTCTGCACAATGTGTCGGTGATTTTCCGCTCTGCATTCCGGCTCTCGCCTGGGTTTTCCGAACCGTGATGGAGTCCGGTACGGACAGTAAAAAGCGATCAATCCAGTGAGCCTTCTACCGATCCTCGCCGCCATTGTTCCGCAGGGCCTGTTCCAACGCATCCCCTAAGAGTGCGCAGGTCATATAGAGCTTGTAGTCGGCACTCCCGAGGAGATCGTCCACCGGCCGCAGCGTTTCATGAAGATAAGGCTTTTGCTCGTGCAAAAGTTTCCCGGCTTCGCTAATCGTGGTTCCTGCGACCTTGGCTTCGATCTGGGGCAATCGCTGGGCTTTTGGCCCGACACAGCCGACTGCAATCCGCGCCTGTGCGACAGTCCCGCGCTCCATCGTCACCGCAACCGCAACTCCGAGCGTGGGCCGCTGGTAGCGATGCAGCCGCAAATAGGCGCTGGTCATTCCAGCGGGCAGAGCGGGTATCTGCACCTCCAGCAATATCTCATCCCGTTCCAGCGCCGTGGCATACATGTCCAGAAAAAAATCATCCAGTCGCATGCGCCTCTCGCCCCTGTGACCGCCCAATGCGACCGAGGCGTCATGGATCAGCAGTACCGGCCCCGGGTCGGAGTGGGGATCGTTAAAACACAGATTGCCGCCCAGAGTTCCCTGATTTCTCACCCGCACGTTTGCCACCTGCGATTCGGCATAGGCGAACAAAGGCGCATGCTCTCGGACTAGAGCGCTGGTTTCAAGCGCGTGGTGAGTCACGCAAGCGCCGACTCGCAGTGCGTTTTCATCCCAGCTTAGGCTCTGGAGTTGCTCGATTTTTTTGACGTCGACCAAGACCGCGGTATGGAGCAAGCCGTGGCGCATTAACAACAACAACTCGGCGCCACCGGCATAAATCTTGGCATCGTCTCCGAATTCCTCCAGTGCTCTGGAAGCCTCGGAGACGGTTGTCGGTTGCAACAGTTGCAGTGGTGGCAGCATCAGCGTCTCACAGAAAGTTTGCGCCCGCACGCGTGTTGAGACCGTGCCTGCTGTCGATGGGCGCGGGCAGTGCGCAAAAAAGATTTTCATTGTTTGTCATATCTTCCCCAGCTCCCGCAAAATTCTTTCCGGAGAAATCGGAAGCGATCTAATCCGCACCCCAAGAGCGTCGCAGAGCGCGTTGCCGATCGCAGGAGCCACGGTCACGATCGAGGTCTGGGACATTCCCTTGGAGCCGAACGGCCCCGGGCCGTCCTCCTTCTCAAGCATCGAGGCGTGAAAAATCTCAGGAATATCTTTCATCACGGGCAGCCGGTACTGAAATGGATCACCGTTTTGCATTTGTCCATCTTGATAGATGACTTCTTCGAACAACGCATGCCCGAATCCCATAACGGCACCGCCCTCGACCTGCACTTTGGCGGACGGATAATGAAGGGCTTTGCCTGCATCCGCAACCACCGCATAGCGCAAGATGCGCAGCTCTCCAGTGTCGCGATTCACCTCGAGGTCGATGGCGGCGGCGCTCGGCGCCCAGTGGTCCATGCCGCTGAACGCGGAATCCTTTTGCGTCGGCTTGGCATTGTTGTAGCCCACGCACTTGAGAACCGCATTGCCCCCGAGAGCGCGGACTATTTCAGCAAGGGAAAACCCATTCTCCGCTCGATAAAGGCGCCCGTCCAACAATTGCCACTCTTCTGGCGCGCCGCCCTTGACCTGAGCGGCCAGAGCGAAAATTTCGCGCTGCAGATTTTCGCTGGCGTTCTGCACGGCCTTGCCCATCTGCATCGTCGTGCGCTGGGCGCTGACGCCGGTAAATGGCAGGTTCACCGCGGTGTCGGGTTGGCGCACTCGGATTTGACTCTGGGAAACCCCCAGAATCTGCGACGCGACCACGCTCATGACATTGTGAGTTCCCTGGCCGATCTCAGGCGCGTTATGCTGAATAGTAACATGACCGCGCGTATCCAGCGTCACCATCACGTATGCCCGGCCCCCGCCCTGCGATCCGTGCCGCAGGCTAAGAGCCATGCCGCGGCCTCTGACCCAGGGCGAAACCGAAGCCGCCACGCTTTTTGCCGGGTCCCGTTTTGACACTCCGTTCCAGTCAAGTCCTGCAAGCGCCTGGTCCATCAGATCCGAGTAGTCCGTGTCCATCAGCGGTGTTCCCCTGGCCACGAATTCGTTCCTGAGCAAAACATTTTTCTTCCGGAACTCAAACGGATCGATACCCATTTGCCGGGCGACGCTGTCCATAGTGCATTCAATGCCCCATGTGGTCTGAACCTTGCCAGTGGCGCGGGTGTGCCCCGCCGGCACTTTATTGGTGTAAACGCAACGGCCGATAATTCTCAAATTCGGGATGCGGTAACAGCCCCAGGCGGAAATAACCGAATTGTGCGTTGCCGTGGCCCCGCCGGTGGTATACGCTCCGGTATCCACCAGCAGTTCAACATCGAGAGCCGTCAAAGTCCCATCCGCTTTAACGCCGATCTTTGCCTTATACACCTCCGCGTGCCGGGAATTTTGCCTGAAGCTCTCCTCAGCCAGTGGAACCATACGAATCGGGCGCGCAATTTTTCTGGAAAGGAAAATCGCTGCGAACATCCCCGGAGTCAATATTTTGGAACCGAAGCCTCCGCCGATGTAGGGCGTGCGGAGGCGAACCTTCTCCGGTTCGATTTTGAAGAAATGGGCGATCTCGCTGGCATCTCGAAACGGGGAGCTGGTGGGTGCCCAGAGATCGATCTCGCCATTGACGAACCGGACGAGGCACCCGCCGATGCATTCCATAGGGTGATGGAACATCGAAGGAGAAGTGAAGACCTCCTCGAACACATGGCTGGCCAGCCGCAATCCTTCCTCCACGCTGCCCCACTCCAGCTTGTCTTCCAAGAGCAGGTTTGTGCCCCGATGGTCGTGAAGAATCGGCGCGTTCGGAGCCAGCGCTTCCGCGGCGTCGAAAACCGGTGACAGCGAATCGTACTCCACGCGAATCCGTTCCACCGCCTGGCGGGCGCTGCTCAGGTCTTCAGCCGCTACCACGGCCACCAGCTCCCCGTCGAATCGAACCTTGTCGACGGCGATGAAAGTCTGATCGTCGTGCAACTCGAATTGCTCGTGGCGCGGCACGGTCAGCATCGGGTTCAGCCCGTCTAAATGCTCCCGGTCCAACACCGCCAGCACACCGGGATATTTCTCGGCATCGGAGGAATCGATGGATAAAATCCGGGCGTGCGAGTAGGGACTTAAGAGCGTCGCGCCGAAGGCCGTGAACGGCAGGTCGGGGAGATCCTCGACATACTGCGCCCGACCGGTCACTTTATCTCGCAGATCGATTCTCGGGTGCTCCTGCGAAACGCTGTTGGTTGCCTTCTTCAACTCATTCTCCTTTTTCAGATAACGGCACCGCATCAGCCCCGTGGGAAGGGCAGAATGTCCCTGAACTTGTCGACAATCTGCTGGCGAAATTGCCGGTC
>JBBDNJ010000063.1:0-7122 GCA_040877705.1 Binatia bacterium
TGGTCCGCTATATTCATAAGAATCCCGTCGGCGCCGCGGTGGTATCGGACATAGACCGGTACCGTTGGAGCAGCCATTGGGGGTATTTGAACAAGAAACATTGCCCGGACTGGCTCGATACGCGCTCGGTTCTGTCGCGGTTCGGTGGACTCAAAGACTATCAGAGATTCATGCATGAGGAGATCGAAGAGGAGATTGAGGAGTTTTACCAGGCTCCGTACCAGAAGCCAGTCTTGGGGAGCAAGGAATTTATAGACAGGATCAAAGAAAGGCTCGGGGATAAGGCCCGAATAGAAGAAGAGAAGCCGGAATCGAGGCGGATCTTTGCTCGAAGAAATCGTGGCGGCAACGGCACGGGAGTATGGCAAGGGAGTCGAGGAGTTGAAGCGGCGAAGGCGCGGCGGGGAGAACGAGGCACGGATGGTAGCGATATATCTCGGCCGGCAATTGGGTGGGCACAAGCACGAGGAGATCGGGAAAACGGTGGGACTAGGGAAAACGTCATCGGTGAGTTCGGCCTATTTGCTGATGAAGGAGCGAATATTCAAAGAGAAGGAGCTTGGCCAGAGAGTTCGGAGAATTGAAAACTTCCTTATAAATAGCAAAAATCCCACTTGACCCCTTAGGGTGGGACCGGTACGCCGTTACTTGACCAATGCGCTGTAGACGAGGCAAGTAGCGTATGCGAACGTCCCGTAAGAGGCTAGGACAAGCAAAACTGTCAGGACATGGAAAGTCGCTCCGGCTGTAAAAAGTTTTCCGCGTGAATCGCCGCACGAAGCATAAAAACATTGCGAGACGTAGGTCAATCCCGCTGCCATCGCATCGAGCAAGACCCCCGCGACGAACCACACGAGCGGGCCAGCTAACTCTTTCAGCGGACTCGACATGTCGGGCTTCCAGACGTGCCCGATGAAGGCGAGCAGGGCCACTGCCGCCCCACCGTTAATCAGGATCGCGCTTTTGAGCGCGCTCTGCCCGGCTAGAATTACTGATCTGAAAAGTTCCGTTCTATCCGTCAGCCACATCGCTAACTCGGTCTTGTATCGTTCCAATTCGGCTGCCGACATCAGCTGGTTGGCTGGATGATTTGGGTTCTTTTCCAGTTCATTTAGGTAGGCGAGCAGATTCTCCACGGGTATCGAGGACAATCCCTTCTCTTTCGTGGTCGCCACGTCGGTTCTAATTATCTCGATCAGTTCTTTTGAGTCCACGTTCGGGTGCCTCGGCTTGCCCGTGCTTAACGACAGGGACGGTGCGGCGGATTCTACCTCCGACGCACTCGGGAAGTAAACAAAAAATCGGCGGCTTCTTGAACGAAGTTTTTGAGGTCGAGGGGCATCATCGGGCATCATCGGGCATCATCGGGGTCAGGTCTATTATCAAAGCACAAATGGGCCAGTTGGTAACTCATCGTATCGGCAGCGGCCTCTGACTTCATTGCCTTGCGCACAATCCGCCCCACGGTCGTAAAGTGAACCCCAAATTCCTTCGCAACCTGTTGATAGCTGTATGCGCCGGTCTCGTACGCGGCCCGGATCGCGTGATCCCGATTTTTGTGCGGCCGCCGGATAACGCTGAGACTGACGGCCATAAGGGGTCAAGTCCGCTTTTAGCTATTGACAGTAGATCTACGATGAAATAAACAATCGGCATGGCCAGACCGTTACGGATCGAATACCCCGGGGCGTTCTATCACGTCATGAACCGTGGCCAATCCCGCCGTCATATCTTCCTGGAAGACAAAGGGCGACAGAGCTTTCTCGACCTGCTCGCCGACATCGCTCGGCTCTGGAAGGTTGAGATCTTTGCCTATTGTTTGATGGATAATCACTATCATCTCCTGCTGTCTACCCCGACGGGGGTTCTGTCGCGGCCCATCCACGGCTCCGGGCGGATCGCCTTCGCCCAATCCGCAAAAGAGGGGATGAAGCCAGGATCCTCGCGCACGTGCTGCTCGCCGATCCACCGGACCGGGATAACCCGGCCGGTGGAGAGCGTTATCGCCTAGCGAAATATTTTTCGCCAACTAACACCGATCTGAGCTGGGTCACGATTTCCGTTGCGGCGCTGCAAGCCGTATACTCGCGAAACATGGGTTGGTATCTCCACATCGACATGGATGCATTCTATGCGTCCGTGGAG
Source organism: Binatia bacterium (assembly GCA_040877705.1). Classification (GTDB taxonomy): domain Bacteria; phylum Desulfobacterota; class Binatia; order UBA9968; family UBA9968; genus WHTF01. The sequence continues at coordinate 2,146 of JBBDNJ010000063.1, forward strand.
CGGGCGCTCGATCCGAGCTTAAAAAACAAGCCGGTCATCGTCGGCGGCCGTAACGGCAGAGGCGTCGTCACGTCCGCTTCGTATGAAGCCAGGAAATTCGGCGTCCGCTCGGCGATGCCGGGGTTTCAAGCCAACAAACTGTGCCCGCACGGAATATTTCTTGCCAATCGCCACCGCCTCTATTCGGAATTTTCTCGCAAGGTGTTCGCTATTCTGCGGCAGTACTCACCGCAAGTGCAGGCGATCTCGATCGACGAAGGCGTCGTCGATCTCACCGGCACGGAGAAACTCTTCGGACCGCCGGTGAAAACCGCGGATCGAATTATTCGCCAGATTGACCAGGAACTCGGCCTGCCTTCATCGGGCGGAGTCTCGACAAATCGAGTCGTCAGCAAGATCGCCGCGACGTTAGCCAAACCTCAGGGTCTCATTTTTGTCGCCGCCGCCCACGAGAAAGATTTTCTTGCGCCGTTGCCGGTTGAATTAATCCCTGGGGTAGGACCCAAAACCCACAAAGATTTGTTGCAGCGAGGCATCCAAACCATAGGCGATCTACTGCTGCATTCCGAGCTGGGGTCACGCTATCTGGATTTTGGCCAAACCAGCCAGCACGAGCGGCAGCACGATCACTCGATCGGCAACGAAACAACTTTAGATAAGCCGGTCAAAGACAAGGAGCATATGGAACGGATCCTCTGGGAGCTTGTCGAAGAAGTCGGCGGCAGGCTGCGCAAGGAAAACTACTATGCCCGCTGCCTCGTGCTCAAGATCCGTTACAGCAATTTTCAAACCATCAGCCGTTCGCGCACACTGGGCTCGCCGACCTGCTTTGATCGGGAAATTTTCGAAGTCGTCAGACAACTGCTGAAACAAAATCTTGCCGAAGGTAAAGCCGTTCGGCTCCTGGGAGTCAGCGCCGGCGCGCTGCAAAGTTCCGGTTGGCAGGAATCGCTGCTCGATCGCGACAGGCGCAAGTCTTGGGACAAGCTCTACCAAGGCATCGACCGTCTTCGTGAGAAGTACGGTGACGACACAATCGGCACGGCTACGTCGCGTAACCGCCGCGGTTGATTTCGCCGGCGAAGCTCCGTAATGTTTTGAGATTCCGCAATGACCAACACAACCCAAAATCATCCTTTCCTTGCCGCCTGCCGTTGCCAAGCAGTGCCGTATACCCCGGTTTGGCTCATGCGTCAGGCAGGCCGCTACATGGAAGAGTACCGCAAGCTGCGCGCCCAGTATGGTTTTCTCGAGCTTTGCAAAAGGCCCGACCTTGCCGCCGAGATCACCGTCACACCCGTGGAGCGTCTCAATGTCGATGCAGCCATTCTTTTTGCCGATATCTTGTTGATCCTGGATCCCCTGGGTGTCGGCCTGGAGTATTCAAAAGGCGACGGCCCGGTGATCCACCGTCCGATACGCAGCGGCAAGGACGTCGACGGCCTGAGAGAATTCGATCCCGAGACGGAGCTTTCTTTCGTCTACGACGCGGTAAAAAAGATTCGCAAGGCTCTTAAAGATCGCGTGCCGCTGATCGGCTTTGCCGGCGCGCCTTTCACGCTAGCCTCTTATCTGATCGAAGGATCCGGTTCGCGTAACTACATCCACACGAAAAAATTGTATTACACCTCTCCGGAGGCCTGGCACCGTCTCATGCAGCGGCTTTCCGAAGTCATCACGACATACCTCAATTGCCAGATTGCCGCCGGCGTCCAGGCTGTGCAACTTTTCGACAGCTGGGCGGGTTGTCTGACACCGGGCGATTACGAGCAGTTCGTTTTACCCTATACGCGTTCAATCATCGCCGGCATTGCCCCCGGCATACCTGTGATTCATTTCAGCACCGGCACCACGGGCTTGCTGAAGCATATCCGCGCTGCCGGCGGCGATGTGATGGGTCTGGATTGGCGCGTGAACCTCAACGAAGGCTGGGAAACCGTGGGACACGACGTTGCGATCCAGGGCAATCTCGACCCCGTGGTCCTCTTCGCATCGCCCAAGGAAATCAAGCGCCGTGTCGCGGACGTGCTAAACCGTGCAGGGGGGCGACCAGGGCATATCTTCAACCTGGGTCATGGAGTGCTACCTGAAACACCGGTAGATCACGTGATCGCAATGGTCGACGCGGTCCACGAGTTAAGCGCGCGGTAAACTCCAGTCAATGGTTGTTCCCTACCAAGCTGTTCTCTTGATCGCTTTTGGCGGCCCAACTTCGCCTGCAGAGATTCGTCCGTTTCTGGCGCGCATCACCCAAGGCATTCCCCTCCCGGCGCAGCGTCTTGAAGATGTCGCGCATCATTACGAAGCGGTCGGCGGCAAATCACCGCTGAACGAAATCACCGCCCGGCAAGCGCACGCTCTGCAAGAGCTACTGCGCGAGCAAGGCATGGATTTACCCGTGTACATCGGTATGCGTAACGCGGCTCCCTTTCTCGTCGATACGCTCAGACGAATGGCCGGCGATGGCATTGAGCGAGCATTGGGACTCATTCTCTCTTCCCACCGAACCGAGGCGAGCTGGGAGCGCTATCAAAAGAACGTTGCCGACGCGCGCTTGGAAATCGGCGCTGACGCGCCTAAGATCGACTACTGCGCCGGATGGCACGACCATCCGCTTTTCATTCAGAGCTGGGCCGAACTACTTCAAGCGAGCTTTGCTGGAATTCCGCGCAAGCAACGTCCAACAACTCCTCTCGTTTTCACGGCGCACAGTGTGCCGATTCCGATGGCGAACCGATCGCCCTACGTCGAGCAGCTTGAAACCACTGCGCGCTTGGTTGCGCAGAAGATCGGCCATGAAAACTGGTCGATCGCCTATCAAAGCCGCAGCGGTAAACCAACCGATCCCTGGCTCGAACCCGACGTCAACGCCATCATCCGCGACCTGGCGGCCCAGAGCGTTAAGGATGTCATCGTCGCGCCCATCGGTTTTGTCTGTGATCATGTCGAGGTGCTTTACGATCTCGATATCGAAGCCAAGAAGACCGCTCAAGATCTGAAAGTTAACCTCATCCGCGCGAATTGTCCCAACGATCACGCAACGTTTATTCAAATGATCGCCGACGTTATTATCACAAAGATTGCCAAGTCCATTGAGGCCACATAGCACTTGCAAAGTCTAAGGCGAGTTATTCCCTCGCCCCGCGAGCGGGGAGAGGGCAAGAGCTTGCCCCGGGCTGGATCCGGGGGTGAGGGGCGCCGTAGCGGCAGGGCACGTAGCACCACTCGGTCTAGCCTATTATGAAACGTCGCATCGTCGTTATCGGCGGCGGCATCGCCGGACTGTCCGCTGCTCACCGGCTGGTCGAGTTGAAGAATGACAACTCTTTGGATCTTGACGTCGTCCTGCTTGAAGCGTCCAACCGGCTCGGCGGCTGCATTGCGAGCGAACGCGTCGGTGATTTTCTCGTCGAGGCGGGACCGGATTCCTTCATAACCGAAAAACCCTGGGCGCTTCGTCTATGCGAACGGCTCGGCCTCGCTTCACACCTGGTATCGACGCAGCCGGCCTATCAGAAAATATATATCGTTCACAACGGCAAGCTGGTGCCGTTACCCGAGGGCTTCTTACTGCTGGCGCCGACGCGCCTGGCGCCGTTTGTTCGAACGCCGCTTTTTTCCTGGGGCGGAAAATTGCGTATGGCGGCGGAACTGCTCGTGCCTCGTGGCGAGTTGAATCATGACGAAAGTCTCGGATCATTTGTCCGGCGCCGCTTCGGCAGAGAAGCTTTGGAGCGCGTCGCCCAGCCGCTGGTCGGCGGCATCTACGCCGCCGATCCCGACAACCTCAGTCTCGCCGCGACGATGCCGCGTTTCAAAGAGATGGAAAAAAGTAAACGCAGCGTCATTCGAGCCCTATGGTCCGAACAACGCCGTCGCGCCCGCAAGCGAGAAGCCGGCAGCGGCGCGCGTTGGAGTTTGTTCGTCACGCTCGCCGGCGGCATGCAGGAGTTGGTTGATCACATCGCGCAGCGGCTTTTGGAGGAAAGCGTTCATCTGAACACAGGCGTTACCAACATTTGTCGCGACGAGAAGAAAGGTCATTGGCAGATTGCAACCAGCACCCATGAAGCTCTAGAAGCAGATGGGATTATTCTGGCCGCCCCCGCCTTCCGCACCGGGGAGATACTCGGTACGGTAGCACCCGATGCAGCGAAAGAACTGACCGGCATCTCGTATGCCTCAACGGCCACCGTTAGCTTGGCCTACCGCAACCAAGACTTTCCGCGTCTCCCCGACAGCTTCGGCTTCGTTGTGCCGGCCATTGAATCGCGCAAAATCATGGCCTGCACTTTCAGCAGCCTGAAATATCCCGGCCGAGCACCGGAAGGTCATCTGTTACTGCGCGCCTTTGTCGGCGGCAGCCTGCAGCCGGAATTATTTCAAGGTGACGACATTAGCGTGGAGAGAAATGTCCGAAACGAAGTGGCGAGCCTGCTCGGTGTCACGGCCGAGCCGCTGTTTTCCCGCATATGGCGTCATCCCAAGTCCATGCCGCAATATCATGTCGGACACCAAGCACGCGTACAGCGAATTGAGTCGCGATTGGACGAATTTTCGACTCTTGCGCTCGCCGGCAATGCATATCATGGGGTCGGCATCTCCGACTGTGTCCGCACCGGCGAAGAGGCCGCCGAAGAAGTGGTCAAGACATTAAGCAAGCAAGGCTAGATGGTCGGGTGCGCCTCGTACGACCACTGTCTTTAACGGAACAGACGGTGTCATTTCGACCCGAAGGGAGAAATCTTTCTTGTTGACGACCGCACAACACCTAGCCTATATCGTCCAACTGAAACCACGAAACAGATTTTGCCTTTATGATGATCATCGATGCTCAAGTTCATATCTGGGCGCCGGAGACACCGGAAAAGCCCTATGCAAAAGGCGATGCGTCGAAGCCGCACCGTCAAATACCCTTAGGCCACGAAGAACTTTTAAGGGAAATGGACGGCGCCGGAGTACAGCGCTGCGTGCTCG
>JBBDNJ010000064.1:0-15698 GCA_040877705.1 Binatia bacterium
GAGGACGCCGACAAAGACCTTATCGGTTTGGAAGGTCGCGCCGGCAACCGTGATCATAAAGCCGATGCCCGCGGTAGCGGCATAAAGCTCGCCGACCATAACACCGACGATGGCCCTGCCAAGCCCAAGCCTCAATCCAGTGAGTATGAAAGGAATAGTCGAAGGCAGCACGACCGTCTTGAATAGCATCCACTCCGAAGCGCCGAAGCTACGCGCGGCAGTGAGAAGATTGTATGGCGTGGTTTTGACCCCGTCGCGCGTGTTGATCAGGATGGGGAAGACTGCGCCAAGAAATATAATACCGACCTTTGAAAGTATGCCGATTCCCAACCAGATGATCACCAGGGGTAAAAGCGCCACGCGCGGGGTCGCGTTCATCGCATTAATAAACGGGTCGAAGATATAGCTCGCCCTCTTGTACCAGCCGACCATGATGCCAAAGGGGACAGCGACGACGGCTGATAGAAAGTAGCCCTAGAAAAGCTCCAGACCGCTGACGTATAGGTCATTGTATATTTCCCCGGAGCCGAACATCTGAACCGCGGCGTTTAAAACGAGGGAAGGCGCGCTCATGAACATGGGATTGATCAATTGAAGGGTGTTGCCAACAAGCTCCCATGCGATCAAGAAGGTCACCACGCCTGCTGTGCCAAGAATTTTCTTCTCGTTGTTTAGATAGAATTTGTAAAGGTTTGACGCTTCGGCAACCCTTACGTCAAGTAACAGTTCTTCAGCCGATTGATCAGCCATGGTTTGTATCCTTTCGCGGTTTATGGGTCACATCTGGATCCAACGATTCTAAATCGGTCATGCGTGAGTCTTCTATGAGACTGTTAAGCACCTTCACAAACGTGGGACCGGCAAACTGAAGTTCTTCCAGGTGGTGCAGTGACAGCTTTTGAAGAAATTTTTCCCCGGCATGTGTCAGCTTAACCAAAACTTGTCGCCTATCGTCGGTGTCTCGTAGCCGGCACAGAAAGCCTCGATCCACCAACCGGTCGATGAGTTCGACCGTACTGTGGTGCTGCAGTTGCATTCTTTCCGCCAGTACTCCGATAGTCGGTCTAGCTTTGTCGGGTAGCCCTCGAAGGGCTAAAAGAAGCTGGTGTTGCTGCGGTTCTATACCGGCCTGCCGCGCCGCATTCTCGCTAAATCGTATGAACTTGCGTATCTGGTAACGCAGTTCCGACATTGCTTTAAAATTCGGCAATTTATCTTGACCGGACATAAATAACATCGGCTTGCGATACTATCGTGATACGATATCTAGTCAACCGGCAGAGCTTTGTCAACTACAAACCATGAATTTTTATCCATCTCTTTTTCGGTTAGAACCCGGGTCAAATTAGTGCCGATCGGCCGTCTAGCTCAGCAGAAACGTACGCTCCGTGCATTTTCCTACGTTCCACATTCCCCGGCGATATTGACTTTGGGCGAAATTTCCCTTAAACAACTTGTTCGGGAAAATTTATGAAATATGCAGTCATTAGAACGGGTGGGAAGCAGTACCGGGTGTCCGAAGGGGATCTCGTTAAGCTTGAAAAGCTTAACGGCGACGTGGGCGAGAAGATAACCCTGGCGGACGTGTTGTTCATCGGTGGCAATGGCGAAGCAAAGATTGGCTCTCCGCTGGTAGAAAACGCCATCGTTACCGGGCAGATTGTGAGCCAGGCCAAAGCGAAGAAGGTACTGGTTTTCAAGAAAAAAAGACGCAAGAGTTACAGTCGTCAAAGAGGCCATCGGCAGCATCAAACAACCCTTAAAATCACCGCAATCGACGGCTAACTGTTAAAGGAAATTGATATGGCACATAAGAAGGCTGGAGGAAGCTCCCGCAATGGGCGCGATAGCAAGGGCCAACGGCGCGGCGTGAAAGTGTTCGGTGGTGAGACCGTGCGGGCGGGAAATATCATCATGCGCCAACTCGGCACGCGCATTCACCCCGGCAGAAACGTCGGCATGGGCCGCGATTATACTTTATTTGCTTTAATCGATGGCGTGGTTAACTTCGACCGGCTCGATCGATCGCGCAAGCGCGTTAACGTGCTCCCGGCTCAATAGCTTTTTGTCGCCGCGAATGGAAAGCCCCGCAAGGGGCTTTTTTTTTGCCCGCGAGAAGGAGATGATAGAGTCAGTTTGCAAGTTTATAGGTAAAGCAGAATTCAGGGTTCGGAAGCAAAAGAGCCAATCTCGATTCCGATCTTGGTTTCAGCCTGCTAATGTTTCTCTATAGCCATGAAGTTTATCGACGAAACCAAAATTCGAGTGATTGCTGGTGACGGCGGCCGGGGTTGCGTCAGCTTTCGGCGCGAGAAGTTTGTTCCACGTGGCGGAGCTGATGGCGGTAATGGCGGTGCTGGCGGTGACGTGATCGCGCTAGCGGATCCGCAGTTAAGTACTCTACTCGATCTCCGCTATCACAAGGAATGCAAAGCCGGCCGGGGCCAATATGGAATGGGCAGTGATTGCCATGGAAGGCGTGGCGAGGACTTCGTGGTTAAGGTTCCGGTGGGCACGATCATTCGGGATGGGCGAACCGGGGAGACTCTAGGTGATCTGAATACGGCCGGCGATCGCATTGTTATCGCTGCCGGCGGGCGCGGCGGCAAAGGCAATGCGCACTTCGGGTCCTCGACTAATCGAAGCCCGCGCTTTGCCCAGCCTGGTGAACCGGGTGAGGATCGCGAATTGGAAATTGAACTGCGGCTTTTGGCCGATGTCGGTATTATCGGCTTGCCCAATGCCGGTAAGTCAACTTTGATTTCGGTTATTTCCGCGGTGCGGCCCAAAATCGCCGATTATCCGTTTACGACCTTGGTTCCCAATCTCGGAGTGGTCAGCTATGACGAAGGCAAGAGTTTCGTCGTGGCGGATATTCCGGGCTTGATCGAAGGCGCGCATGAAGGACATGGATTGGGCGACAAGTTCTTAAGGCATGTGACCCGAACCAGTATGCTCATTCACTTGCTCGATGCGCTGAGGATCGACCCGGAAAACCCGCTTGACGACTGGTTGACAATCAATCGAGAGTTGGAGCTTTTCGATCCGGAATTGGCGGCTAAGCCGCAAATCGTCGTGGCCAATAAGATCGATATTCCGGAGGCGAGGGCGAATGCCAAGGCTATCGAGGAGAAGTTGCCGGAGCGGTATCGACCGCTCCATTTGATTTCCGCCGTGACCGGTGAAGGAGTGCGCAGGCTTGTGCAAAAGGTTGGCATGCATCTCGATGAGGCAAGGCGCTCGAAGGAAAAAGCCGGTGACGCAGCGGGATCATAAAAAGCCGATTTTGCGCCGCGCCCGGCGGATTGTCGTCAAGATCGGCAGCCAGATTCTTTCTTCTGCGACCGGTATACAAGAAGGACGAGTCGAGGGGTTGGTATCTGAGCTGGCGGCGCTGCACAATCAAGGCAAAGAAATCGTCGTAGTCAGCTCCGGCGCGGTGGCGGCCGGAATGACCCAGCTCGGCCGTAAAGAGCGGCCTCAAACGATCCCGGAGAAACAGGCGCTCGCGGCCGTCGGCCAGATCAGGTTGATGGCGCTCTACGAGCGCGCCTTCGCCAGGTTCGACAAAAACGTTGCGCAACTCCTACTCACGCATGAAGATCTTGCCAATCGGCAACGCTATCTTAACGCAAAACATACGTTTCAAGTGCTGTTGCAATCGTCGATCATTGCCATCGTCAATGAAAACGACACGGTCGCCGTCGAGGAGATGAAATTCGGCGATAATGACCATCTGTCGGCGCTGGTGGCGACCCTGCTGGGAGCCGATCTCCTGATTATTTTGAGCGATGTCCAGGGCGTTTACGATCGCGATCCTCGTCTGCATCGCGACGCTGTTCTGATTCCTCTGATCGAAGACATGAAAGAAATTAAATCCAAAATAATCGGCGCCAGTCGAAGCGCTTTTGGCACGGGCGGTATGGCGACGAAAATCGGCGCGGCGGAAGAGGCGGCGGCCGCGGGCATTCCGACGGTGATTGCCAGCGGGCTTATCGGCGGTTCGATTGGTCGCGTGTTTGATCCAAAGGAAGAAGCCGGCACGCTCGTTCTCGCGGACAATAACCGGTTGACCAGCCGCAAGCATTGGATCGCGTATAACCTGAAGCCCGCGGGTGACATCGTTGTTGATCCGGGCGCTCATGAAGCTCTGGTACAAAAGAAGACAAGCCTGTTGCCGTCAGGACTCAAAGAAGTGCGCGGCGCGTTCGGCGTCGGCGAGTGCGTGCGCTGCTTGGATCTCGATGGCCGGGAATTTGCGCGTGGCTTGATTAATTATAGCGCGCAGGAGTTGAATCAGATCAAAGGATTGCATACAAGCAGGATTGAAAAAGTGCTGGGCTACAAGCCCTTCGACGAGATTATCCATCGGGACGATCTGGTTTTGTTGTAAAAGGAAAGACCAAGTGAACACGCCGTCATTCACGGACCAAGCGATCGAGCTGGGCAAGCGGGCGAAGGCCGCTGCGCGCCGGTTGGCGGCGCTTTCTTCGGAAGAAAAAAATCGCGCCCTGAATCTGATGGCTGACCGCCTCGAAGCTCAAAGCGCTTTCTTGATCGAAGAGAATCGAAAGGATCTGGAATCCGCCAAGAAGGCGGGGATTACCGGCGCCATTCTCGATCGCATCGCGCTCGATCTTGGCCGCGTCCAAGCAATGGCCAAGGGGCTGCGAGATGTCGCTATTTTGCCGGACCCGGTGCGCGAAATGGTTAAAATGTGGCGGCGGCCCAATGGCCTCCAAGTGGGAAGAATGCGCATCCCGCTGGGTGTCATTGGAATCATTTATGAAGCTCGCCCCAATGTCACGGCCGATGCCGCTGCGCTGTGTCTGAAATCCGGCAACGCCGTCATCCTCAGGGGTGGGAGCGAGGCGCACTGCTCGAACCAGGCCATCGGCAAAGTGCTGCAGTCTGCGTGCGCCGAAACGCGTGTGCCGAGCGACGCCGTTCAGGTGGTGCAGTCCAAAGATCGCGCCTTGGTTCATGAGCTGCTCCAGTTGGAATCGTACATCGATCTCATTATCCCGCGCGGCGGCGAGGAACTGATTCGCGCGGTCGTGGCGAATTCCAAGGTCCCGGTTATCAAGCACTACAAAGGCGTTTGTCACGTCTACGTCGATAGCGATGCGGCGCTCGAGATGGCCGAGCGCATTTGTATGAACGCCAAGGTTCAACGACCGTCGGTTTGCAACGCCATGGAGACTTTGCTTGTTCATGAAACCATCGCGCCGAAATTCCTGCCGTCGATGATTGCGAAATTGCAGGCCGCCGGCGTCGAGATCCGTGGCTGCGAAAAAACCCGCGCGCTGGTTTCCGGCATTAAAGGCGCCAAGGACGAGGACTGGAGCGCGGAGTATCTTGATCTGATTCTTGCCGTACGAGTCGTGCAAGACTTGGATGACGCCATCGCTCACATCGAACGCTATGGTTCCGAGCACACGGAGTCGATCATTACGACAAACTATCATAAATCCCGAGAGTTCATCGACCGGGTCAACTCTTCGGCGGTGATGGTTAACGCTTCGACACGATTCAATGACGGCGCAGAGCTGGGACTCGGAGCCGAGATCGGCATCAGCACTAGTAAGATCCATGCCTTCGGGCCGATGGGCTTGGAAGAACTAACGACAACGAAGTTCGTTGTGTTGGGGGATGGGCAGATCCGCGAATGATCCGACGATGAAAAAGACCCATCGACTTCGTTTCACTCGACTCGCCCGCTGCAACCTACCCAAACGGCACGTCTTCGGTGGCGAAATCTTCGTGCGCCCCGCGTCTAAGATCCTTTTGATCGGTGTGGGGAAAGGCGATATCGAATTTCGATGAGGATCGGCCTCTTTGGCGGCACCTTCGATCCGATCCATTGGGGCCATCTGCGCAGCGCGGAGGAGGTCCGAGAAGCCTTTGGGCTCGACCGCGTTCTGTTTGTTCCTGCATCGATTCCACCGCACAAAAGAGGACAAACTCAAACGCCGGCGCGAGATCGTCTCCAAATGGTGCGCTTGGCGGTCGCCAAGAATCCACGTTTCACGGTATCAACGGTGGAGATTGCGCGGCCTGGAGTTTCGTACTCCATCGATACGATTCGCCATTTCGCCGAAGATCAGCATCAGGGGGATTCACTTTACTTCATCATCGGATTGGACGCATTTCGCGAAATCGGCACTTGGAAGGATTTTGCACAGATTTTTCCGCTTTGTAGCTTCATCGTAACGTCACGGCCGGGTAATGGGGACTCGAACCCGTTGCGGGGAACTTCCATTGCCGTACGTAGGCTGTTTTGTTATGATTTTAAGCAGAAGATCTATCATCATAAGTGCGGTACGTCGGTCCATTTTTTGAAACTCACTGACTTTGCCGTTTCGGCTTCGGATATTCGCGAACGGGTGAAACAGGGAAAGTCGATCCGGTATCTGGTGCCTTCCGCCGTGGAGGTCTACATCAAAAAACAAGGGCTGTACCGATTAGACGAAGGGAGCAAATGAGCAAATCGGCGGAGCAAAGCTCGGAGCAAAGAGCGCTGGTACTTGTTGGCGCTGCATTGGAAAAGAAGGCATCGCAACTGGTTCTGTTAGAGGTCCGAGAATTTACTTCGATCGCTGATTATTTCATCATTTGCTCTGGCCGATCCGATCGGCAGGTCCAAAGCATCGCCCAGGGAATTCAAGAGAGCGCGCGTGAATCGGGATTTACCCCGATCTCCGTGGAAGGCGTAAGCCGAGGCCATTGGGTGTTAATGGATTTTGCCGACGTCGTCGTGCATATTTTCTACCAGCCTGTGCGCGAGTTTTACGACTTGGACGGACTTTGGGCGGATGCGCCGAAAGTCCAGCTCCCTGAGCCTTACTCGACTTTGGTTCATCAATTTCAGATCGCCGCGGAGCAGCATTCGTAACTCTCGCGCGATGCGCGTTCTTCGCACTCAATGAAAGCTCGAGCGCGTTAAAAGCAGCCAAGATAGAAAGGAAAGACCGTGGGTACGAATCAGCCGGTTATTCTCATCGTCCTGGATGGATTCGGCATCAATCCAAGGAAGGAAGGCAACGCTATCGCCAATGCTTCAATGCCCAATATGGATTCGATGTTAGGGAACTATCCCACGTCCAGTCTTTCTATGTCCGGCTTAGACGTCGGTCTACCCGAAGGCCAGATGGGCAACTCCGAAGTCGGCCATATGATCCTCGGCGCCGGTCGGGTCGTTTATCAAGACCTGACGCTGATTCATAAAGATATCGACGAAGGCAAATTTTATCACAATCGAATTCTCCTGGACGCTTTAAGAAAGACGCGGGATGCCAAGGGCCGGCTCCATTTAATGGGCCTTTTGGGAGATGGCGGTGTTCATAGCCACCAGCGCCATATGGAAGCGTTGCTCGACATGACCCAACGAGAAAAAATCGGCGCCGTCTACCTCCATCTATTTCTCGACGGTCGCGACACTCCGCCCAACAGCGCCGAGCAATTCATGCTCGATCTCAATGAAAAGTTAAAAGCCTGGCCGGACGTAAAGATCGCCACTGTAAGCGGCCGCTATTACGCGATGGATCGCGATAAACGCTGGGATAGAGTTGAGAAAGCCTATCTCTGCCTCACCGAGGGCGCCGGCCATGAGGCTGATTCGGCTATCGATGCAATTCGTCACAGTTACAAAGAGCGCATTACAGACGAATTCGTTCTGCCGGCGGTCATCAGAGATTCCGTTCCCCAAGGGTTGATCAGAGACGGCGATGGCGTGATCTTTTTCAACTTCCGCGCCGACCGGGCACGCGAGCTCACCCGCGCGCTGATCGACGCGGATTTCAAGGAGTTTCGCCGCAAACGCCGCATCGATCTCGCGACCTATACGACAATGACCCAGTATGACGAGACCTTCAAAGTGCCGGTGGCTTATCCGCCTCGCGAGTTGCGCAAAATTCTCGGCGAGGTTGTGAGCGGGCATGGGATCCGGCAGTTGCGTATCGCCGAAACCGAGAAGTACGCGCACGTAACCTACTTTTTTAACGGCGGCGAAGAAAAAGAGTTTCCCGGCGAGCAACGCATTCTTATTCCGTCGCCCAAAGATGTGGCGACCTACGATCTCAAACCCGAGATGAGCGCCCGGCAAGTCACCGAAGCGATGGTGAAAAAGTTTAGCGCCGAAGACATCGGCCTGGTGATCGCGAATTTCGCCAACACCGATATGGTCGGTCACACCGGAAACTTCGACGCCTCGGTAAAGGCCTGCGAAGTCATCGACGAGTGCCTCGGCAAAGTGGTGGATGCGGCGCTGAGCAAGAAGGCGCGGGTCGTCATCACGGCCGATCACGGCAATATCGAGCAGCTGATCGACTACGATACCGGCATGCCGCACACGGCGCACACGATGAACCGCGTGCCGGTCATTGTGATCGACGAAGAAAACAGAAAAAGCCGGCTCAACGAAGGAAGCGCCATCGATGTCGCGCCAACGGTTTTACAGCTTCTCGGGTTGCCGCAACCTCAAGAGATGACCGGTCACTCTCTGATCGTCGATTCGTAGACCGGCCGCCGCAGTAGGCCATGCAAGAGGATTGATGCCCCTTGCCTCGTAAGCCGCTGGGTTTCGTCCTGTTGCCGTAGAGCTGACAGGCAGCTATGACATCCGGTCGCCAACAAACATTTGCCGATCGCCTCGACTGGCTGGTCGATTGGCTTTATCCTCCCCGCTGCCGGGCGTGCGGCGGTCGCATCCACGGCCGCGATGCCGAATATTTCTGTTCGATCTGCTGGTCCCACATCCAACGGGTCTCGCATCCGTTGTGCACGATTTGCGGCCGGCCCTTTCCAAATGCGAGCGGTGATGATCATGCGTGCGGGGTTTGTCTTGAGCGCAATCCGCACTTTGTTCGAGCGCATGCCTGGGCCTGTTATCCGAGAGAAGAGGTGGCGGAACATCCGCTTCGGCAGGTGATTCAAAAATTCAAATATGGACGCAAGGTCGCGTTGGGCAAACCTCTGGGGCAGCTTATGGCGCACGGCTGTGAGGAGTTTCTTGGTCAATCTCATGTCGAAATGATCGTTCCCGTGCCGCTGCACCCGAAGCGACTGCGCTGGCGCGGCTTTAACCAATCCGGACTGCTGGCACGACAAATCAGCAGTGTCTATAACATTCCCTTAGATCATTTTGTTCTTTATCGTAACAAGGACACACCGCCGCAAACGCAGCTCACCGAAGAGGACCGTCGCAAGAATATGCGCGGCGCGTTCACGCTGAATCCGCGAAAATCGATCACGGATAAATGCCTGTTATTGGTAGACGACGTCTATACTTCAGGCGCCACTGTTAACGAATGCAGCCGCGTGCTGAAGCGGGGCGGCGCCGGAGAGATTTATGTGATCACTCTCGCACGCGCGGTGTATTAAGGCTGAAAAGATCGCACCGTTCAAGTCGTTCAAATAGTTCTATACCTTACCTCGGTTTGCACAAATATCGAATAATCTATATATTGTGATGCTCAGGTGTTAACCATGGAGATCGTTCGCACCCTTAAAGCATTGGCCGATCCCTTGCGGTTGCGGGTTCTTGCGGCCGTTTCGGAAGAAGAGCTCACCGTCGGCGAGGTTCAAGAGGTGGTTGCCTCGGTGCAGTCTTCGGTATCGCGCAATCTGGCGATTTTGCGCGAAGCCGGATTCATCCAGGACCGCAAGGAAGGAACCAATGTTTATTTCTCGGCACGTTCCGATATGCCCGAGGCGGCAAGGGAGCTGTTCAAATCGCTACAGGCGCGGATGGGAGATTTTCCGGAAGCCAAACGCGATCGGACTCGGCTCGAAGAGTGCCGGCGCCGTCGGTGGAACCGCTCGCGCAATTATTTCGAGACGGCGGCGGGAGATTGGGAAAGGATCCGCAAAAGCTATTTCGACGATCGCGTGGCTTCTTTAGCGATTGAAAAACTGCTGCCGCGAAATCTCGTGCTCGCCGATATCGGCTGTGGCACCGGAAGCCTCACCTTTGAGCTGGCGCGATTTGCCCGCAAGGTCATTGGCATCGATCTATCCCGGGAAATGTTACGGCGGGCGCGCGATGTCGCCAAAGAGCAAAAGTTCGATAATGTCGAGTTGCGTCTCGGCGACGCTCTGAAGTTGCCGATCCCGGCACATAGCGTCGACGCGGCATTCTGCGTCATGGTGCTGCATTTTCTGCCGGATCCACAGCGAGCTATCACGGAACTTTGCCGCGTCACACGGCCGGGCGGTTGCGTCATTCTCGTCGATCTGGTGCAACACAAACAAGAGTGGATGCGCGAACAGATGGCGCATCGCTGGCTCGGATTCGATCGCACTACCATTGAGTCATCGTTTCGTGCGGCGGGAGCTGAGCGCGTCGACTACGACCCGACGGGCTCCTACGCCGGCGAGAAGATGGTGCGTAATGGCAATCGGCCGGTGGAGATTTTTGTCGCCCGGGTGTGCTTGCCAAAGAATGCAAACCAGAAGCGAGGCAGGAAAATAACGAGATGACCGACACTGAAAGAGTATTACGCAGACTGCTGGAAGAGAGAATTCTTGTCCTCGATGGCGCCATGGGGACGATGATCCAGTCCCACAAGCTCGATGAAGCGGATTTTCGCGGCCGGCGTTTCGCGAAGCATTCCAAGGACCTGCGAGGTTGCAACGACGTGCTCTGTCTGACCCAGAGCGAACTGATTACCGAGATCCACCGGCAGTATCTGGAGGCCGGCGCCGATATCGTCGAAACCAACACGTTTAATTCGACGTCGATTTCCATGGCTGATTACACACTGGAGCCCGACGTGTACGACATGAATGTCGCGGGCGCGCGAGCCGCCAGGAAAGCGGTGCAGTTAGTCATGGCGAAGGATCCCGCGCGGCCGCTCTTTGTCGCGGGGGCCATCGGCCCGACCAATCGCACCTGTTCGATTTCCACCGATGTGCACAGCGCGGCGACGCGCGGGGTAACCTATGAAGAATTGTTCCAGGCCTATTATGAGCAGGCACGCGGATTGATCGACGGCGGCGCGGACATTCTTCTGGTGGAAACGATTTTCGATACGCTTAATTCAAAAGCGGCATTCTTCGCCATCGCCACTTTGTTCGACGAGCGTAGGATTCAGCTCCCTCTGATGGCGTCGGTCACTTTCATACAACCGGGCAGCAACCGCGGCGTGACAGGGCAAACCGTCGAAGCGTTCTGGAACTCCATTTCGCATGTGCCGCTGCTGAGCGTCGGGATGAATTGCGCCCTCGGCCCTAAAGAAATGCGCCCGCTCATCGAAGAACTGTCGCGGATCGCGCCGGTATACATGAGCAGCCATCCCAACGCCGGATTGCCCGATCCACTGCTGCCGACCGGTTTTCCCGAAACCCCCCAAAGCCTGGCGCCGCAACTGCGCGAATGGGCCGAAAACGGTTGGTTAAATATCGTCGGCGGCTGCTGCGGCACGACTCCCGCACACATTGAATCGATAGCTGAGGCCGTCAAAGGGTTGCCGCCGCGCGTGCCTCCCGCAGTCGAGCCTTATCTCCGATTAAGCGGATTAGAGAGTGCCACCGTGCGGCCCGAATCTAACTTTGTCAATGTCGGCGAACGCACCAATGTGACCGGGTCGCCGGTGTTCGCCAAACTTATTCTGGCCGGCGATTACGATAAAGCCGTGAGCGTAGCGCGGCAACAGGTAGAGGGCGGCGCACAGATCATCGACGTCAACATGGACGAGGGGATGCTCGATTCCAAGACGGCCATGGAGAAGTTCCTCCGGCTGATCGCCGGCGAATCCGAAATCGCTCGGGTGCCGGTGATGGTCGATAGCTCCAAGTGGGAAGTGATCGAAGCCGGGCTGAAATGCTTGCAAGGCAAGGGCGTCGTCAACTCGATCAGTATGAAGGAAGGCGAAGAGAAGTTTATCGCCCAGGCGAAGCTCATTCGCCGCTATGGCGCCGCCGTCATCGTCATGGCCTTCGATGAACGGGGACAGGCCGACACCTTTGAAAGAAAAATTGAAGTTTGCACGCGCTCTTACAAAATTCTTACCGAACAGGTCGGCTTTGCGCCGCAGGACATTATCTTCGATCCGAACATTCTGACCGTCGGCACCGGCATCGAAGAGCACAACATTTATGCCGTAAACTTCATCGAAGCCACGCGATGGATCAAACAGAACCTGCCGCTGGCCAAGGTCAGCGGCGGCGTGAGCAATATCTCGTTTTCATTTCGTGGCAACAATTCCGTGCGCGAAGCCATGCATTCGGCCTTTTTGTATCACGCCATCAAAGCTGGAATGGATATGGGAATCGTCAATCCCGGCATGCTCGCGGTTTATGAAGAGATTCCCAAAGACCTGCTCGAGTTGGTGGAAGATGTGTTGCTCAATCGCCGGCCCGATGCCACGGAGCGCCTCGTTACGTTCGCCGAAACCTACAAACAAGCCGGCAAGGTCGCGGCTAAAGACGACGGCTGGCGCACCGGCACGGTGGAAAAGCGTCTGTCCCATGCGTTGGTCAAAGGCCTGACCGACTTCATCGATCAGGATGTCGAGGAAGCCAGGCGCAAGTACGACAAACCCTTGTCGGTCATCGAAGGTCCGCTCATGGACGGCATGAACGTGGTCGGCGATTTGTTCGGCTCGGGCAAGATGTTTTTGCCGCAAGTGGTCAAGAGCGCCCGTGTCATGAAAAAAGCGGTGGCTTACCTCACGCCTTTCTTGGAAGAGGAAAAAAGGGTAGCCAAGCAAATCGAGAAACGCACCAAGCTGGTTTTTGCCACGGTAAAAGGCGACGTTCACGATATCGGCAAAAACATCGTCGGTGTGGTGCTTAACTGTAATAACTACGACGTGATCGATTTGGGCGTGATGGTTCCCGCCGATAAAATCATCGACACCGCGATTCAAGAGAAAGCCGATATGATCGGTCTCAGCGGTTTGATCACGCCATCCCTCGACGAAATGGTTCACGTCGCCGGCGAGATGGAGCGGCGCGGTCTTGATATACCGCTGCTGATCGGCGGCGCGACGACCAGCAAGCGCCATACGGCCGTGAAGATTGCGCCGTCTTACCGGCACGAAACGATTCATGTCGTCGATGCTTCGCGGGCGGTGCCGGTGGTCGGCACGCTGATTAACCCCGAAGCGCGTCAGGCCTTAAAAGTAAAGAATCGCCTGGAGCAAGAAGAGATTCGCAAGCAGTTCGAGAATCGCGCCGGCACCCAGTTGATGACCTACGAAGAAGCGTTGCGCCACCGATTGCACACAGAGTGGGATGAACAGCACATCAGCGTGCCGGAGTTTACCGGTTTTCGCGTGCTCAAGGACTTTCCCCTTTCAGAGTTGGTGCCGTTTATCGACTGGTCGCCGTTTTTTCATACCTGGGAGATGCGCGGCCGATACCCGGATTTATTGAAGGACCCGGTGCGCGGACCGGCGGCGCAGGAGCTGTTCGACAACGCTCAAGAATTGCTTGCGGAAATCGTCGATAAGAAGCTATTCAGCGCGCGCGCCGTTTACGGTTTTTATCCAGCCAATAGCGATGGCGATGACATTGTGCTCTACACCGACACGATTCTTAAGCAGGAGCTGGCGCGTTTTCACACCTTGCGCCAGCAGAAAGAGAGCCAGCGCGGCAAGCCGCAGTTGGCTCTGGCCGATTTCGTCGCGCCGTGGGAGAGCGGCCGGGTCGATTATATCGGCGCGTTCGCCGTGACCGCGGGCCACGGCACCCAGGAATTGGCCGAGAGTTTTGAAAAAGACAACGATCAATACAACTCCATCATGGCCAAGGCGCTGGCCGACCGTTTGGCCGAAGCCTTCGCCGAATATCTGCATAAGCGAGCGCGCGATGATTGGGGATATGGGAAAGAAGAGAACCTAGAGACCGAAGATCTGATTGCCGAGAAGTATCGCGGCATCCGCCCGGCGCCGGGTTACCCGGCCCAACCGGATCACACCGAAAAACCGATCATCTTCGATTTACTCAGGGTAAGCGAGGCCACGGGGATTGCACTGACAGAGAGCTTCGCGATGTATCCGGCGGCGTCAGTGTGCGGCCTCTACTTCGCCCATCCGCAGTCGCATTATTTTGCCGTAAGCGCCATTGGCAAAGACCAAGTCGAATCCTACGCCGCGAGAAAAGGAATGAAAGTTTCGGAAGTGGAACGCTGGCTTTCGCCGATTCTCGGCTATGATCCGACAAAGCGTTAAGAGGATTTGATGTTTCGCCTCATTTTAACGACTTGATCCATCATTTCCATGACTGCGTAGAATAGAAACTCCCGGGAGATTTCTTGACGGGTTTCAGCAGGATCCAGATTCAGGCCTGACGCTTCCTCGCTTTCTTCTAGATCCAGCGCCCTCTCCGGCGTCTGTCGAATCGACAGGTATTTTACCTGACCCGGCTTCTCACCAACCAATGGCATGTTAAAAGAATTGCAACAGTCCGTCTTAAAAGGTGCGGCTTGTGAGCCTCGGCTGATAATTGAGGAGATAGCGTGAAAGATTTTACTGATGTAGCAGAGGGGACCGCTTGGGCGGTGGGTATTTTTATACTGCTGGGCGTAATTCTTCACTCGTTCTTTTTACTCTGCGCCCTAGCGACGTCTGGGCTTTTCGTTTTTCTCATGTGGTATGACCTTCGCCAGCGAGCCGCCGCTCCGAGCTATCAATACATGACAGACGAAAAAGGCGAAATCGCTGGGATTCGCTGCAATCGCTGCGGACATTCAAGTCTCAATCAGAAAGACATCGAAAATAAATCCTGTAGCTTCTGTCGTAGACAGGCGGAGCAAGCGCAATAATAGCGGTAAGACAATCATCGGGCGATTAGAAATAGGAGGCGATTTAGCCCATCTACCCGCTAAATTCTGATGCTTGATCGCCCAGCTCTCCCATTGATCCCTAATCCAACTTGGTGCTTGTTTTCTTCGTTACAGGCTCGTTTAATTCGACGATCAAAACATGAGTGTCGGTTTCTCCAATGTTCTCTCCGATGTGTGATTGAGCGTTCATCCAGACGACGTCTCCGGCTTTGAACTCACGACTTGCTGTTTTTCCATTAGACAGCGTTAACTTGCGCTTGAATGGGGCGAGAGCATGAAGCACGAAATCGGGATGTGTATGCATTTTAGTTTTTTGACCCGGTTTATCTTTATATTCGAGAACCCGTACCCGCTCATTTACCAGCACGACCTTGTACTTGTCAGGATCGGTTTTCACCGGGTCTTCGGCTCCGGCCCGAACAACGCTGAGTAAAATCAGAAGAACCAGATAAGACAGACGTTTCATACAATCCCCCGCTCCAATAGATGTTTCTCCGCTGTATATGCAATGCCCACGGCTGAAGCGCAAGGGCACAGGTGCTAGCGGATGTTTGTATGGCCCAGCAACGCGCGGCCTTGTTGAAGGGAGTCATCGGCGTCATCGAGAGTGAATTTTGGATGCATCTAGCCATATGCCACCAGCGGGAGGGGATATATAACCAATCGCCGGCGATCAGACGAGCACTGCCGATTGGAGAGGTTTCATGGCTGAAGCGGCTGAAATCGAGTGGCGCACCTCGCGGGCGGTGGCGCTCGACCGTGTTGTCGCGAAAAAAGTAATCCTTTGTGCCATCGGTCTGGACGATGAACACGTCTTCATCGTCATAGTGCCACCCGAACCCGTAAGTGTCGGCCGGCGTGATAAACAACTGAACGTGCACTTCACCTGGAATGTTTCGCGCTAACGCTG
>JBBDNJ010000064.1:15798-37022 GCA_040877705.1 Binatia bacterium
CACGGCAGGGGAAAACATGAAGGAGGTTTAGAATAGCATGCCGTGCAACATACTCGTGGTCGAGGACGAGGCGGTCGCGCGCAGAAACATCACGATCTTCCTTCAGCGCGCCAGTCATAATGTTCATCAAGCCGAAACCGGCGAAGCTGCCGTCGATTTGATTTCGCGCATCGATTTCAATACCGTTATCTCAGACTTCCGGCTATCGGGAACGATCAATGGCATCGACATCTTAAGACATCAGCGGAAGAGATTTCCGGGGAAACGGCTCATCTTGATCACAGCCTTTGGCTCCGCCCAAGTCCAATCAGAGGCTGAAGCCCTAGGGGCGATCTATATGGAGAAGCCGTTGTCCTTAAGTAATCTTCTTTCCAGCATTGAGCCTCGCCCCTAAAATGTTACCCCCCAGGAAGTCACCTCAGCTGAGGGGAATGATTATGATTGTCTAACCTCATTGCTTCGCCGTCTTCGAGCCGCATGGACATCTTTTATGGGAGTTTAAACTCGGCAAGGCAGGGGCGTTCCTCATACGCAGCTACACCCCAGACAATCTGCTTTGATGCGTTAATTGCAGGCTACTATGAATGCGATAAACCTGGATGGCTTGGCCACTGATCCCTAAGGGATTGGCGCTGGCGTCTCTTCGTCAGCCAGGTTGCGTCGCGTACGAACGAAATAAAGAGGCAACGGAATCAAATCTATGACAAGGCACCCGGAAGAGACGAATCGGGAGTTGCAAACTCAAATTGCCGAGCGTGAGACGGCGGTAGAAAAGCTACAACAGAGCGAGGAGCAATTCAGGCTCCTGGTGGAGGGTGTTCAGGACTATGCCATTTACTTGTTGAATTTGGAGGGCGTTGTTACCACCTGGAACTCCGGCGCGCAACGTATCAAAGGCTATCAAGCGGAAGAAATCATTGGGAAACATTTCTCCTGTTTCTATCGGCCAGAGGACATTCAGGCCGGTAAGCCGAATCGATCATTGGAAGTAGCCGCGGCTAAAGGACAATACGAAGAAGAAAACTTGCGTGTTCGAAAGAATGGGTCTGTATTTTGGGCCAATGTATTGCTCACGGCGCTCTATGATAATGGCGGACAATTGTGTGGATTTGCCAAAGTTGTTCGCGATATTACCAAACGCAAAGAAACGGAGCAAAGACTTCGCGAGACTGAACGACTGACGACCTTGGGAACAACGGCTGCTGTTTTTGCTCATGAGATCGGCAATCCCTTGAACGGCCTTTCGACCTCTCTGCAGATTGTGAGCGAGCTGATCCGTGAATTGGTTCATGATCCGGTCGTGGAAGAGACACTTGAAATATCGCGTCAAGAACTTCAGCGGCTGACTGCATTACTCGATGATTATCGCTCGTTTGCGAGGCCCCGGAGCGTAAAAATTCAACCGAGCAACCCGCGAGAAATCTTTGACGAGGTTCTCGCTCCTGCGACCAAGCATTATAAAGAGTCTGGAATCATCCTTGAGCTTGAATTTGATGACAACGTGCCATTGATCACGGTTGATCGAGAGAAAATCAAACAGGTAATTCTAAATCTCTGCAAAAACGCGGTTGAAGCGATGCCGAAGGGAGGAACCCTGAAGTGCAAGGCATACCGGAAGGCCGACCGTGTGATTCTAGAAGTCGCTGATACTGGGACGGGTATCCCTGAGGGATTAGACGTGTTTCAGCTCTTCAAAACCACCAAGCCCTCCGGGACCGGTCTGGGACTTCCGATTGTAGAGCAGATTATCAGTGAACACCGCGGAACCTTGGATTACGTTACCGAGTTCGGAAAAGGCACTGCATTCATAATCTCGCTTCCGCTATCTGATACGGGTGAGCTTACGAAAGAGCCGCTCGTAAGTCAGGGTAAGAAGACGTGATCCACCCTCTCTCTCCGAGTTGTCTGGAAATGGACTCAAGAGGTATCCGACGGTGTAAACCTGGATTTTGATACGGAAGGAAGGCTGATCGGTCTGAAGTCTTAAGTGCTTCTAGACGGTACTCGTCATCCGATATTGGCGTTTTACCCTGTAGTCAGAGCTGTATCTAAGGAGATCTTCACAAGCTTTCCACATGCTATCTCATCGCTAGGGTTTTTTAACCGGGGCTGGGGGTGGCTTTATCGGCCTTTGACTTGTGGTTGTTGCCGGCTTCTGAACGCCTCCTTTTACCTGGCCACGGGTGCTGCCTTCATTCAACGGTTTCTTTTCCATTTTTAAATCCCCATGTTCTCCGCAGGGATCGCTTCGATAACAAACTGTCCCATCTCCCTGCAAAGATAAATGCTTGGAATAGAGTAATATTCTGTCGAGTCGTCGTATGCGTAAACAGTCACGTCAGACAAAACGAGTTCTTGTATCCTGTCATTCTCAGAAAAGGAAACGACGCGTCCCTGATAGGTCAATTTTCGCTCCAGGTCGCGCACATAAACCCAATCGATCTCCTTCGCGTTTAGATAGTACGAGTAGAGGTTCTCATCTCCATACTTCCTTGATATCCGCAGCTTCTGAGCCAGCTTGTGAAATATTTTGTAATTAATTAAGAACGCCCCGAGAAAGGCCACTGGCACAGCTAGGACTGTCGCAGCAAACACTTCAACAAGATCAATTCTCGCTCGAGTGTCCGTAACGAGACTCCAGACACCGAGAGTTCCGGTCCGCAGAGGCAAAATCTGAAGTGCTTCTGGAAGACACGTCGCAAGCCAGATTAGGATCTGGACAGTTACATAGCACAACACACCGAAAACAAAAGAGTAAATGCTATATTTGAAGGAACCCCAGCTTCTTGAATGAACCGTTATCTTGTCAGCGATTACTGTCGAAATGAGCCCGGGGAAAAGAATCACTGAGACTGCCACGGCAATTTCGTTCATTGACGTAATTCCAGAATTCAAGAGTCAGCGATTAATTTTTGCACAGTTTAGGGCCGGAAGGCCTCATCACAATCTTGATTCTGCAATATAAATTGCAGACGAATAAGATTTCTCGCTGTATAGGGGATTGCTGTGGGGATTGTCAATAATGTCAGTGCAAACTTCTCGCAGCTCAACACTTACTCCTGCGCCTAGAAAAGACTCCCCGGTACCTTTTCTGTTTCCCGGATGCTTCGCCTCAAAGGTCTTTTTGTAAGTTTCGAACAGTTCCTTTGGAAAAGATGTGACGATCACCACTTCTTTTGCCGGCGCAAGATCAGCAAAAGCGAAAATCAATGCGCTAAAACACCACAAGCTCCAATGCCTCATAGGTCCTCCGTGAATGGCTCCATCCTTAAAAGGATTTCCCGCCGCGGTAAATCATCACGAACCGCAAGTTACTGTCAAGGGAAAAGGGATAAGACTCAGTGAACAGCAGGTTGCACTCGGGAGAAAGCGATCAGGATGTATGGGACGCTGCCATCCCACACGGCCGCTTTGTGCTGGCTAGAAATTGAGGCCGCCATGATATAGCCATTCTTCATAGGAACTTTCAGATGGCCAAGGCAAAAAAGAAACTCAAGAACCCTGTTATCAAAAATCGGTGCGGTCTCTGCTGAAAGACGCGAAACCTGACGAAGACCGAATGCTGCGGGAATTGGATCTGTGATGACGAGGACAAGTACGTAATGTTCTCATACGCACGCAACAGCTGTCATCGAAACCACAATCATTACACCTTGTGCGCTCATCATCACAACGAAGAACATGACGGCGAATGGAAAACATGCGCTAAATGCAGGAGCAGTTTTACCACGGAAAATTATGTCTGGTACGGAACCAACGAGTACAACTTCGAAAAGTTCCACGATCCGCCGGCTTATGAGCCGACAAATGCTCCCAATGCGCAACAGTCATTATTCGGAGCGAGGATGAATATTCAAAGCTGGGAAAAGACTATTTCTGCAGCGACTGCACCGACAAGCGAATCATGCAGATCGCGAAGGGAACGGAAGAGTAAGGGCGCTGCCCGACGATATCTCGTACCGGGTAACGTCACAGGCCTTTCGCTCCCTTGTTGGCGCGATCGAGTGAGCGCAATTATAGCTACAAAAAACATGCGGAGGCCCAATGAAGATCGCGAGCATAAAAGAGGTCAAAGATAAGCTCTCGCAGTACCTGAAAACGGCTGAGAAAGAAGACGTGATCATCACAAAGGATGGCCGACCGACCGCGGTATTGCATCATCTAGGTGACGACGACATGGAGGACTACATTTTGGAACGTGATCCCAGGTTTCGTGCGAAGATCGAGAAGCGCTGGAAAGCCTATCTTCGGACAGGCGGCCGATCTGTCCAAGACGTTTTGAGTAAGCTGGGAGATTAAGTGCCGGAGGCAAAGCTTTCCGGATCGAACTGGAAACGAGTGCTAACCGAGACCTGCAATGAAATTCCGATACAAGCTCAACGAAAAGTTCTCAGTGAAATCCAATTGCGCCTCAAAGCCGAACCGTTTCAGGAGTCAAGACGAGAATCAAGAGACTCACCGGTATCGTTCCGCCGGTTTATCGATCGCGGGTCGGCGACTACCGAGCCTACTATCGGATCGTCAACGACTGCGTCGTCGTTCTAGCGATCTTGCATAAAAAGGACAGCGAACGATGGCGCCGCCGTTTCTAACTGCCGCCTGGACGGATATTATCGTAATTACCGCCATAGGGAAGGAACTCACCGGAGGACAACCATGAAAATAGAATATGACAAGAGCGTCGATGCCCTTACATCAGACTACAAGAAAAAGAGGTCGCCCGGACTCAGGAGGTGTCCGTGAAAGCCAGACCCTGGCGATGACCGCGTAGTCAGATATTCGCCACGGTTAGATGACGGTCTATATAGACGAGATCGAGGAACAACCCATTAAGATGGTCGAAGTCTTTGTCCGTCGTTAGAAGTGTTGCCCGCAGAACCGAAGTCGTCGCCGCGATCCATAGGTCGTTCTTTCCCATGTTTCGAGAAGTAAAACCGCTCGGTAAAAGCTTTCCCGGATCTTTTCCTTGACTATAAGCGTCAATTTCCGCGTAGCGTTGGATGATTTGATCTGTGTTGATATCCACTACAGGAATTCGCCGGAGCAGCGCGTCTAATTCCTGGCGCTTCTGCGCCCCCCAACCGAGCTGAATCGCGAGAGAGTAGATTTCACCCCTACTTACGATGGAGACCAGAGCGATGCTCGATGGTTGTGAAAGTCCAAACTTGCGCTCGACGTAAGCAGCATATCCCGCCCCTCGGACATAGCCGAGAAGTATACCGGTGTCGAGCAGATAAGTAGCCACTATGACGGGTTAATTGTTGCTGAGCGCGGCAAGCAATTCTTCGATCGGTTCCTCGCCCGGCCACTTTCCCCACACATCTTTGAGCCAACCCTTCTTCACATCGCCATTTTTTAGCTCCTTCAAGAAAGGCGCCTCCGTCTGCACCTGCGGCAACGCGTTAAAGACCTCCTCCCCCTCGGCCATCGTCTTGATCATCTGCGCTTCAATCAAGCGCGGCCGGCCTGAAGGTCGGAAGTGTACGATGCCTTTGATCGTCGCCTTCTGCCCCCAATACTTGCGCAAGTCTTCTACGCCCACGTAAGCCGTATCGATCACCCCGAGTACTGACTCGCCGTTGCCGAGGACCAGATGAAATCGCCGCCGACTATGTTCGATGGCATCCAGCTGGCCGGACAGAACGCAGGCCCGCGGTTCTGGAGTCTTGGTCTTCAATCTTCGAATCTTTTCGAGTTCCTTATCTCCGAGGGCAAAATTTTCCGCACGCCGGCTTTTACAGCGAAGCTCGATCTTATCGGCGCTGCCTTTTAAAAAACCTTTAAATTGCAAAAGACTATCCAGAATCCCGGCATCATAGGCATCGCTGTCCAACTCTTCGGCCGTTGTGTCATGCACCGACTTTGCCAGCAGGGTAAATGCTGTATCGTCGGGCTTCGGCACCACATACCAGAAATCTTGCTGCCGTAGTAGGTCTTTCGCCGTCGCGCCGAGAAATGGCGCTTCGATGTTCAGAACCGTCGAGCCCTTGCCAAGCCCAGTGACCGTCAAATCCAGGGATTTCGTCAACCAGTTAGGCAACCTGCCGGGTCTGATGCTATTCCCTTCAATCGCAAGCCGAAGCCCGCGCTCAGCCGTACCCAGCAGGAGATCGCAGATTTCCTTCAAGGCTTTGATTGGAATAGTCCCGCCGGGAGAATCAAGCCCCTTTAGCCTAAGTTGATAGGATAACGACTTCTTGTGTTTGGTAATAGCCAACGCCCACCTCGGAAGGTTCTATACCATTATTTTGCCCGCTTGCGAAAACGGTTCCAAGTAGGTAAACGGCCATCCGCTCGAAGTTGTTCAGGGAAACCGTACGTGAAACATACAGTCTCTTTGCTAATCATCCTCAGCGCCATTGGTCATAAGCGAGGATGCCGAACCGTCATCGATTAACCGATGACGGTATGTCGTGAGATCTATTCAAAAGAACGTAGAATATTCGAGAAATAAAGGCCAGGTCTCAATTACGTCTCAATCGATCCGTAGCCGATTGAGAGACAGCGAACTCAGTATTATGTTCCCGGAATATCCCGTTAAAGAGTTCGCGTTTCAATAAATTTATCTATCTTATCCAGCAAGGGAGTAAGTTCGTCTTCATACAGGTTTTGTTCCTTGAGGTAGGTGATTATACTCTTTCGGTCATACTCATTTAATAGTTCTCGAATTCTCTTTTGAACTTGTTCTCGATTGAACTGCCTTCCACTAGTTATCGCTTTGTGAGTTATCCGATCCGTTTCACTCGCTACGTTATTTTTTAGGTCATGCAAGATCATATCTTCAATTTGTTTTGATATTCGTGCAATTTTTTCCTCGCTGCTACCCAGTCTCTGCAGCAATTGTTTTATTCTGTTTCGGGCTTCCATCATTTTCTGCTGGAGGTCAGGGCCGGCAAAGCGACCGACTCGCGTTACGTTAAAGGCTGTGAGGTCCGCGATCTCTTCACCTAGTGTTTTGACCGTTTCGGCTTTTGCGAAAACATCGTTCCGAACTTCTTTGATCTCATCGAGGCTAAACATTAAATTCTTGAGATCAAACACCCTAAGCCTATCAAACCCATACAGCCCGAGACTTACGAGAAGAATGCCTAAAAACAGCGTGGTGTAAGCGGTGGAACCTATCTGACCCACCATCAGAAAATAGGATATCAACACAACCGCTGAAAAGCCGAAACAAATAATTATGACGTTCAGCATTTTCACCTTCTCTTGGTTCCTAAGAACATCACAGATTGCCTTTGAAAGCCCGGTCTAAAATTGAGGGTAACAGCCCGTCGAGTTCGGCAGCGGTCGCGACCTGGAGTTTCTTCAGCGCGTCCACCTTTGCCAGCACCGCGTCCAATTCTGCAGTGATGCATTGCTGTCTCGGTAGCGAAGGTAATCGAAAGCTAAACCGTCTAAGCGCTGCTATATTTAGATGTGGAGAAGCCGAGCCTTTCGAGAGAGGTGCTATTTGCTCTTCTTGAATGACCGGAGATAGCAGCTGATGCAAGAAAAACTTTGGGATAACCATTTCTCTGTTAAGGCGAAGCATCATCACTCGCTGCCCTAAACTGAATCGTTGGCCAGCTAGCACGAGAGCACACTTTCCAGTACCGCCACCCTCGCGCACTAAAACCACATCATCTGGCTGTGGTTCACCGCGTACGGTTCGACGTCCGTATTCATCCTCGTCGGTGCGGAGCGCACCTTCGAGATCGAGTGTTCCATAGCCGACATCCGGCGAGCGTACGCAAGGAACACCGGAATCCGCATATTGCGGATTGCTATGAAGATTATCGATGATGTCGGAGCAAACATCCTGCAGCTCAACCGTCGCTAGTGAACAAGATGTAAAGACAGCTCGCCTGGTTGCGTTTAGCACTGCCGTGGTCTCGTCCGCCGCCTTTTGGCGGAGGTCACGCGCCTCGTCTATTTTGGCGGCCAATTCTTCGATCCGCGCCACGATCCGCCGCTGCTCTGCAAGTGGGGGAAGGGGAATTGTCATTTGCAGAAAGCGGTCTTCCTGAAGTCGAACGCGATTGGTGGTTCCTTCACTGGCTGCTTTGCAGATGTCCACGAAAGATCGTGTTCTTGAAATCCAATCCAGAAAAGAGGGTAGCAGCCTGGAAGGCCTTGGCGTGAAAAGCGGAAAGTCGTTGCTTACTACAGCCCCATCAAGAGAATCCGGAACTAGCCCGAAAGCACCGTTACGGGCGTCGATTCGTGACAGTATAAACCGGCCCGCTCTTGCGACCAGTCGCCTTGAAGATGCGATCTCGGATCCGGCGGCTTCACGGCGTAGAGTGACCCCCTTGCCCCACAACCGAACGGTAATCTCCCGGTAACTATCTGTTGGATTGATATCAGTCCATTCTTCGGATTTGGTCAGTATTTCTCCAAGTGGTGCTTGCGGCCAAGAGTTCGTCATCCGAGCGGTTCTCCCAATGCTCGCTTAATATCCATCATGATCTCCGCGATGCGATGCTCTTTCTTGAGAATATCGTCGGCCAGTTGCTCGGGCGCGAGATGCTCCAAGTCGGCAGCGGCATTGGGGTTCTTACGGCCGAGGTTGCAGCCGTTAGCGAGCAATTCGGTCGCTGGAACCTTCCACGCGCGATCGTTCTCTTCCCGATCCTGTGGTGAGCCGGTCGAACCATTCCACCATTTGAGGCAGCCGGCGAATTCTTCGAATTGGATCGGCTGAGTCTTGGTATAGTTCTTCCGACCTTCGGGCAGCGGCTGTTCGTAGTACCAGACTTCTTCAGTCGGATGAGAGCGGTCGAAGAAAAGGAGGTTGGTCGGAATGCTGGTGTAAGGCGCGAAGACGCCGTTGGGTAAGCGAACGATCGTGTGAAGGTTGAAGTCCTTGAGCAGATCTTCCTTGATCCGTGCACAGATCCCGTCGCCAAAGAGCGTGCCGTTGGGCACGACGACGGCGGCTCTTCCGCCGGTGATATTGCCCTCACCCTTCCCTCTCCCAGAGGGCGAGGGTGCACCGGGACGCTTGAGTTTGCGCATGATGAGTTGGAGGAAGAGCAGCGCAGTCTCGGAGGTCTGCTTGTCTTCTGGGAAGTTGCCGAGGATGCCGCGCTCTTCTTCGCCGCCGAAAGGCGGGTTGGTCATAATGATATCGACACGGTCTCTGTCGCCGATCTCACGCAAAGGGAAGCGAAGGCTATTTAGCGGATCGATCTTCGGCGATTCGAGGCCATGTAAGACCAGATTCATTTGCGCCAGCAGATACGGCAGCGGCTTGGCCTCGCCGCCGAAAATGCTTTGACTCTGGAGCATCCGGCGATCCTCGACCGTCTTGCACTGTTTCTCCATGTGTTTAAAGGATTCGACGAGGAAGCCGCCGGTGCCGCAGGCCGGATCGAGAATCACTTCGCCGAGTCTCGGGTTCATGACTTCCACGACAAAGCGGACGACAGCGCGAGGCGTGTAGAACTCGCCGGAATCGCCCGCGGCATCGCGCATCTCTTTGAGCATGGACTCGTAAAGATGGCCCAGAGTGTGGATCTCTTCGCTGCTGGTGAAATGAATGCCGCTGACCTTGTTGATTACGTCGCGCAGCAGGTAGCCGTTGATCATCCGGTTGATCGTGCCTTTGAAGACTGTCGCGATAACGTCGCGCCGGTCACCGCCATTGGCGCCTTGCAGGCTACGTAGGTATGCGAACAGTCCAGGGCCTTTCTTTCCATCGGGGCGCATGGCTTCTTCGTTGTTGACGAAACTGATCAATTCATCACCAGTGATACCATCCTGTTTCGCCGCCCAGTCACGCCAGCGATAAGGCGATTCGAGCGCCGGACGAAAGCGCTTGCCGGAGATCCGGGCTTCCTGTTCTGCGATATGCTCCATATCGTCGAGAAACTTTAGGAACATGATCCAGGTCAGCATCGGCAGGCGATCTAGATCGCCGTTGAGCCCTTTGTCTTTGCGCATGATGTCACGGCACGACTTGACGATGGACGATAGCCGCTGGGCCGTGGTGAGTGATTGTGCGTTTTTGGACTTCGTAGTTCGGGTCATGAACTAGTTTCCTTTTTCAAGATACTGTCTCGCCGCGTCGATCAACTCGCGTGCTTGCCCGATCAGCAAACTCGCATCCTCAAGCGTTAAGTCGGACTCTATGCCATAGTCGCCGGTGATACGTTTATTGAAAGCAGCCACAAGCCACCGATGATATCTCTTATCGATTAATCCCGATTTGATGAACTGCTCAGCAAAAGCATTGTGCACCCCGGAATGTCTTCGAAACCGCAACGTTTTTTCATTAAGCAAAGCTTGAGCGGCATAAAACATTGCATAATAAGCTCTACCGACGGCGAACTCCGCGTCGCCATCCTTTGCCAAATGCTCGGCAGCCTGCACCGACCGAGAGGCCTTCTCCAATAATTTCTCAGTTGTCTCTTTCAAGCGGGGACGGCCTCGTCACGAACGTTGGATAAAAAAGGCGTAGTATCATGCAACCACTCGTCTTCACGGAAAAACACCGGGCTGATGGTAACCCCGTGTTTCAGCGAAAGATCCGCGGTTAGCTCCGCGGTGCGATCAACTTCAAGCGCGTAGCGCTTAAAATCCTGTAGCACAACCAAAACATCGAAATCCGATTCCCGATCTGCCTCCCCACGCGCGTAAGAACCGAATAGAAAGATGCCCTTTAGCTGTTTTCCGTACACCAGCCGAAGTCCCGTTTTAAGTTCACTCAAGAGGTCTTCAATCGCGAGCTCAGGTTGTATTGTTAGAATAGATGTTTCTCTGACTCGCGGACTGTCGTCGAGGGTTGATCGATCGACGTATTGGCTTTCGCCCTCGACACGTGCGGCGAGTCGAAGTGTAGTTTGCGCTATTGGATCAATGCCTTCCTCAATTTTTGCCAGCTCCTGAAGCAATTCTTTGCGGCTCAATAGCCCCTTTCGGATCGAATCCTTGGCAACGGTGGTTAGCCTTTCATCGTCGAGGTGCGAGCGTGCGAGATCGAGAACGATGCGAAGCGGTGTCGTCACAGGGAGATCGTCTCGCTTTTCTACCTCTGAATCGCTAAGTTCCGCCTTGTGAAGGATGACACCTTTGGCTGGACTCTTTCGAAAATTGGGCGGCACAGTTAGATGAATCTTTGAAGGGAGCAAATCTCCTAACTCATATAGCGCGGCCGCAGACTCGTGTGAAATGACAGCTTTCTTTCGACTCCACAGCCACCACCTCATCAAATCTTCATGAGCCGCAGCGGGAAATTTTTTAAGACGATAAATGCCGTGGTCTACTCGAATCCAGTTCCCGTGTTTAACGTGAAAATGCTGATGTGGATAGTCATAGCCCAAACTCTTGGCATCGGCTGATGTGAAATACCCCTGCTGGCTCTCAGCCACTTCAAAAAGGCGGTGGGATTTCTCAACTCTATTATCCATGCCAAAACCTTATATTAACTTGAAGGTTTTTGCAACATTTTCATTTTTTCAGCGAAATACTTAAAGTTAATTAAAGGTTTATGTAGAACTTGATCTAATCGTCGGAACAAAAACCTTACATTGAATGTAAGGTTTTTGCCGTCGTCGCTAAGCCTGTGTTTGGAGATTATGCCGCATAGAGCAGCGCTTGCAGCTCATTGACTGCTTCCTTAAGCTTCTCCGGCCCGCCGAAAAGACTGGCGATCTCAATGACGTTGCCGCGGTCGGAAATCGGCGGGACCTCGAGGACGTCAGGAATCACAAACTGCGCGGTGCCGTGCTGGGCATACTTTTCCAAGAGATCGGTAAGTATCGCGCGGGCTTCTGGTCCGTGTCTATCGAAGAAACTCTTTTCCTCCTTCTTCACCCGGTCCGCCCGCTCGCGTCGCGTGCGCAAGGGACCGGCAAACGCCAAATGACAGAGTAGATCGAACGGGTCTGCTTCGGGTTGATTACTCGAAGACCTCAATTGATCGAAATCGATGCCGCGCTCTTCCAGCTTGGCGATGATCTCGGCGCGGAGCGCCGGGTCGGCCCATTGCTTGCGCAAGTCCGCCGCTGAGGGGTAAAGCGTTCGGACTTTTTCAGCGGCGTATTCGGAAAACTTAACGACCCGCAACTGTTTGCCGTCCGGATCGAGCTCATAAACCAGATGGGCGGAGATCTCGACCTGACCGCCATCGAAGTAGTATTTCCGCCGGATACCTTCTGAATCATCGGCGATCGTCGGCTCACCGTCTTGTTCTTCGAAT
Source organism: Binatia bacterium (assembly GCA_040877705.1). GTDB lineage: Bacteria > Desulfobacterota > Binatia > UBA9968 > UBA9968 > WHTF01. The sequence continues at coordinate 27,983 of JBBDNJ010000064.1, forward strand.
TCGGCGACAGTCGTCTGCTCGGTGGTAACCTCGGCTATTGCTTCGCCGGTCTCGGTCATCTCTTGCTCGGTCACTAACACGGGCTCGCCGTCAAAATCAGGATCGGCAAACAGCCGGGTCGCGGAGCCGGTATAATCCAGGATGTTAAAATAGTACTTGCCGTAATCGTCTCTCACCCGCGTTCCCCGGCCGATGATCTGCTTGAACTCCACCATCGAACTGACCACGCGGGCAATCACGATATTTTTGCAGGTCGGTATATCGACTCCGGTAGTGAGTAATTGGGAAGTCGTCACGATTGCGGGAGTTGTGGTTTCAAGCTCCTGAAACTTGCTCAGGTATCCTTTGCCCACACTCCCCTCGTCGGAGGTGATTCGGCAAACATAGTCGGGAAATTGCCGGACCAGATCGTCATTCAAATTGTTGAGCCCGCGCCGCATCTCATCGGCATGTTCCTGATCGACGCAAAATAGGATTGTTTTGGCGAAGCGGTCGGTTTTTTTCAAAAAGTCCGTGATATTCCGCGCGATCGCTTGGGTCCGCGCCTTGAGCGCCACGGCCCGCTCGAAATCCTCCGTCTGGTACTCGTTGTCCGGGATTTCACGACCATAGCGATCCAGCTCGCCCTGGCTCGGCCGCCATCCTGCCGCATCCCACTCGGTCACAATCCGGTGAACTCGATAGGGCGCGAGGAATCCATCCTCGATTCCCTGGCGCAAGCTGTAGGTGTAAACCGGATTGCCGAAGTACCGGTAGGTATCGCGATTGTCTTTCCTCAACGGTGTCGCCGTCATGCCCAACTGAAAAGCGGGCTGAAAGTAGCTCAGGATCTCGCGCCAGTTGCTTTGATCCTTGGCGCTGCCGCGATGACATTCGTCGACGATGATCAAGTCGAAGAAATCTTTTGAATATTCCTTGTAAAGGCCTGGACGGCGCTCGTCCTTGGCGATGGCCTGATAAATCGCGAAGTACATCTCGCGGCCTTTGTTGATCTCACCGTTTTCGATTTTCCAGCGAGCGTCGCCAAAGGTGGTAAACATCTTGTCCTTCGGGTCGTCGATAAGAATATTACGATCGGCGAGGTAAAGAATCTTTGGCCGGCGATGTTCGCCAACGCGGTTCCAACGCATGTTCCAAAGCTTCCAGCAGATTTGAAAAGCGACGGCGGTCTTGCCGGTGCCGGTGGCCATCGTGAGGAGAATTCGTTTCTTTCCCTGCAGCACCGCTTTCAAGACGCGGTTTATCGCTATTTCCTGATAGTAACGTTGGCCTTTGCCAACGACCGTGTTGGAAGGCGTGAGCAGTTTATCCGCGGTTTCTTCATCGGTGAGGCTCTCGGCGGCGCGAAACCGTCCCCATAATTCTGTTGGGGAGGGAAAGGTTTCCAGCTCCCGTTCTTGTCCGGTCGTATAATCGAATTCGACGATGCCGTGCCCATTTGTCGAATAGGCGAACTTCAGCCCCAGGACTTCCGCATAATCTTTTGCTTGTTGGAGTCCGGTTCCGGCAACTTGGTACGATGCCTTGGCCTCGACCACCGCCAACATGAAATCCCTCGCATATCGGAGCAGGTAGTCGGCGCGTTTAGCCGGGCGGCGTCGCGGCTTGCTTCCTATAACAACGATGCGGCCATCGGTGAAACTTTTTTGCTCGCTGATTTGATCGTCGCTCCATCCAGCGGCATAAAGCTTCGGCAGGACGAATTTTCGGCAGGTGTCGGCTTCAGTTATCACAAGGGGGTATTCGGATGTTCCGGTCGGTTATCTTTGCGGATTCTAATGATTTGACGTTGTCTGAGCAAGCACAACTATAACCGCACTAAGTTATTCCTATTCTCCCGCGTCGCGCAGCTTTCGTCCCAGATTCAGAACACGCAAGCGTGCTTCTTAGTTCTAAAACACACTGCAATCCGTTTTGGCCGTCGTCATTCCAGCCGCGTTTGTCACAGATCCTTGGTGGTTCTCGCAAGCTTTCATTGGTATAGGCATTGCACCCACAGATTGCACCTGATGCATCGTACGAGCTTGACGCAACTATCGGCAATTTGGATCAAGATGCAAATATTTCAAATCTAAAGCGACATGGACGGAGCAGATCAGTTACTGCCGGATCCGGCCTCGCGATATCAGCCCGAAGGCCCATTGGGTCCCTCGATGATCGTAGATCCGAGTCAGTTCAATTTGCGCGATGCCCAGTGGCCAGGAGTACGGGCAGGTGCTCCTCGATGAACCCCTTGATCGTGCGCAAACTGACTGATGTTCCACCGCTGAAAGCCGATGCGCCGGATATTACCGGCCATCCGGAATGGCTGGTCACCAATGGCCTTGGCGGCTACGCATCCGGCACCGTTGCAGGGGCCATGACGCGTCGCTATCACGGCCTTTTGGTGGCGGCCTTTCCAGCGCCGCTGGGAAGAATGCGCATGTTGAGCGACCTGAACGAGGAAATTCACTTTCTCGACGACCGTATCGTACAGCTCAGCACCCGCTACGGCGACTCCGAAGAGTTATGCGCATCGTTACTGGAATTTCGCCTGGAGATGGGTCTGCCCGTATGGCGTTATCAAATCGACGATTGGATGCTGGAAAAGTCGCTTCATCTTCCGTATTGGCAAAATACCGTTCACGTCACCTACAAACTGTTCGCTTGCCCTGCCGGCATTCGCCTCAAGCTGCGCCCGCTCATCCAATTCCGCGGTCATGAGGCCGACGTCCACGTGCAGCCCGATGAGCCTTACGTGCTCACGGTATTGGAAGATCAGTACGAGATCTCCACCGGAACACTGCCGCCGTTGCGCATGCTGCTCTGTGGCAAGGGCCAATTCCTCATCGACCGCAAGAAAATCGAAAGCGTCCGCTACCTGCGCGAAGGACAGCGAGGTTACGACGCCATTGGCAATCTCTGGACTCCCGGGGCCTTTCTCGTCGATGTATCCGCGGGCGAAGAAACCACGCTGGTGGCATCCACCGAATCCTGGGAAGTAATCCGTGCTCTGCATCCCGCCGAAGCGGTGGCGGCGGAGCGTGTTCGCCGCACACGCCTTATCGCATTGGCCGACAGCAAGGCGCATTCGGGTTTTGCCGCCGAACTGGTACTGGCCGCCGATCAGTTCATCGCGACGCCGGCGGGCCGCCTGGCAGACCAAACTCGATCGCAAGCATCGGGAGATGAAATGCGCACGGTCATCGCCGGTTATCATTGGTTTACCGACTGGGGCCGCGACACGATGATTAGTTTGGAAGGACTGACCCTGGTCACGCATCGATTTTTGGAAGCCGGCTGGATATTGCGCAATTTTGCCAAGAGTATTCGCTATGGACTTATTCCAAATCTTTTTCCCGAAGGGAGCCGGGAAGGGCTCTATCATACGGCCGATGCGACCTTGTGGTTCTTTCACGCCATCGATTGCTACGTCCAAGCCACCGGCGACCGGTGGACACTCAAGTTCTTGCTGCCCAAGCTGATTGAAATTGTCGAAATCCACCGGCGGGGAACTCTGTTCGGCATACGTGTCGATCCTGAGGATGGACTGCTGTGCCAAGGCGAGGAAGGTTACCAGCTCACGTGGATGGACGCCAAGGTCGGCGATTGGGTGGTGACACCGCGCCGCGGCAAAGCGGTTGAAATCAATGCTTTGTGGTATAACGCGCTCCGGCTTCTTCAGCAATGGGTCAGCGAAGAAGAAGATCAGGCAATGGCGCGCAAGCTGAATCAGTGGGCCGACAAAGCCAGGCAATCATTCAACCATCGTTTCTGGTATGCCGAGGGAGGATATCTTTACGATGTGATCAACGGCAATGGCACGGAGGGCAATGACGCCGCGTGCCGGCCGAATCAATTACTGGCGATCTCGCTGCCGCATCCGATTCTCGATCCAGCGCGATGGCAAGCGGTGCTGGAAACGGTTTATCGGCGCCTGGTGACACCGGTCGGTCTGCGCTCGCTTGCCGCCGAACACGCCGACTACAAAGCCAGATACTTCGGCGACATTCGCGCGCGCGATGCCGCTTACCATCAAGGCACGATCTGGGCATGGTTGATCGGCCCGCTGATCGACGCATGGCTCAAAGTTTATCCTGCAGATCGCGCCGGAGCGCATGCGCTCTTGCAAGGTTTCATTCCGCATATGAATGAGCACGGCATCGGTTCGATCAGTGAAATTTTCGACGCCGAACATCCGTGGACGCCGCATGGATGTATCGCGCAGGCGTGGAGTGTGGCTGAAGTGCTGCGCTGCTGGGTGAAAACGGCGCCGTAAGTCGGGTCTTAGGATCTGGGTTACGGTGTTAAGCTTCATGCCATCAGCCAAAAACCTACGATCCAACACCAAATACTCGAATCCCATTCGGATGTCCCGCTATCGCATCTATCTCTCACGAACATGTCCCAAAACTAGCATAACGGAAACTCCGCCGCGTCGCTCCCTCACTTATATCGAGTAGTCTGGCGGATCTGTTTTTGGCACATCGTTTGCGGCTTGGAACTATTTAACTTAACCCAATTTGTTTTTCTAAAAAATAAAACTCGAGGAGGGGTTCTTTATGCAAATTAGAGAAATTATGACCAGAGATGTTGAAGTGGTGCCGTTCGACGCGGCGGTGAAAGACGCGGCCGCCAAAATGAAACAGCTCGACATCGGCGCGATTCCGGTTTGTGACGGGCAAAAATTAACCGGTGTGCTCACGGACCGCGATATTGCCGTGCGCTTAGCGGCAGAAGGACGTAATCCTTCAGATACCCGGGTGTCGGAGATCATGACCAAGGATCTCTTTTACTGCTTCGAGGATCAGGATGTTGAAGAGGCGGCGACGGTGATGGAGGCAGGTCAGATTCGACGGCTGCCGATACTCGATCAGGATCGACAACTTGTCGGTATCGTTTCCCTCGGCGATATCTCGGTTCGCTCCGATGACAAGGAAGCAGCGGCCGAAGCTCTCGAAGGGATTTCCGAGCCAGCCGCACCGAAGCGATAACTTTTCACGATATGTGGCGACGGCCTGCAACCGCGTCGAGCGGTCATCGATCGACCACGCGACGATCCAAGAGTCAGAGATCCCAGTTTAAAGTTCTTCACTGAGATCAGGTAAAGGAAGAAAGAAGAAGTTAATGAAGCATGCCCGGATGGAGCGTGACAAGAAGCGAGGAAAGGGCCGGGTTCGCACAGAGGGCGAAAAGGCTCGCGGCGCGACCGTCAAGGTAAAACCGAAAAAAGATGAGCAGTCGTGCCGGACAAAAAACCCAAAGCCGCTGCGGGGAGCCGATTGAACCATGGCGCGTTCAAAGAAGAAAAAGAGCAAAAAAAATAAGTCCAGCGGGCGCGCGATCTGGAAAGGCGGCATCAGTTTCGGCCTGGTGAATATACCGGTGGGGCTCTATGCCGCCGAGGCGTCAAGCTCGCTGGATTTCGATCTACTGGACCGGCGCGATTTTGCGCCGATCAAATATCAGCGCGTCAATAAGCAAACCGGCAGAGAGGTTCCTTGGAATCAGATTATAAAAGGATACCAGTATAAAAAAGGCGATTACGTCACTTTGACCGACGCGGAGTTTCGTAAGGCCAACGTCGAGGCGACCCAATCCATCGATATTCTCGACTTTGTCGACGGCGGTGAAATCAGTCCGATGTACTACGATAAGCCTTATTATCTCGGGCCGCTCGACAGCGGGCGTGCCTATTCGTTGTTGCGTGAAGTGCTGGACAAAAAAAGCAAGGTTGCCATCGCCAGAGTGGTTATTCGCACGCGGCAACATTTGGCGGCGGTGATTCCCCACGGTTCGATGCTCGTTCTGAACCTGCTGCGATTCGATCATGAGCTGCGAGACGCCGGCAATTTAGATATCCCGAAGGCCGGCAGCAAGCAGTTCAAAATTAGCGCCGGTGAGTTAAAAATGGCTGAACGCCTGGTCGAAAGCATGGCCGGCGCATGGAAGCCAAAACAATATCATGATGAGTACCGGCAAGATCTGCTCAAAATGATCGACAAAAAGATCAAAAGCGGCCGGCCCAAAATCGTTTCAGAGGATAAAGCTCCAGCGCGAAAGTCCGAGGGAAAGGTGGTCGATATTATGCATTTGCTGCGCCGCAGCGTCGACCAGGCGCAGAAGAAGGAGGCGGCGCCACGCCGGCGCAAGGCTGGGTAAGCGACATAATTTTTGGAGGTCCATATGAAAGACGCCATCACTTTTCTCGCCGGGGCTGTATTGGGCGCCGGCGTGATGTACGCGCTTGACCCGGACGCTGGAGGGCGGCGGCAGTCGTTTGCGCGCGATCAATTAACCAGGGCTCGCATCAAAACCCGCGAAACCGCATCGGCGACGGCCCGAGATCTCTTGAACCGGAGCTACGGCATCGTGGCTGTAACGCGATCCCGGTTATTTCAGACCGACATCGATGATGAAGTGCTCAGGGAAAGAGTACGGGCAAAGTTTGGCTACGTCGTGCGCAATCCATCGGCCATTGACGTGCAAGTCGATTCCGGCCGGGTGACCTTGAGCGGTTCGGCGCGCAGCGATGAAGTGGATCAGCTGATCGCGGAAGTGTCCGCCGTGCGCGGCGTACGCGCCGTGGAGAATCGATTGGACGTGCACCAGGAACCGGGCAACGTGCCGGAACTGCAGAGCGGCGACAAACCCAAGCCGAGGCCACAGCGCCTCGATATTCTGCAAAGGCGCTGGTCGCCGGCGACGCGCCTGTTGATCGCGGTTGCGGGCGCCGCCACCGTCTATGCTGTAAGCCGGCCGCATTTTGTCTGGCCCTCTTTAGTGTCGCTGGGACTGGCGGGTTACTTGTCAGCGGACAGAGAACGCGGTCGCGCGCTGTTGCCTCGCCGGCCCGGGGACACTGGCGACGATGGCCAACGGATTGCCGTACACCATCGCGGCGCAAATCGCCTACCCGGAAAGGCAATGCGTCGGCTTTGTCGGCGACGGCGGTTTCTCCATGCTGATGGCGGAGTTCGCCACCGCCGTAAAATACCAGCTGCCGATCAAGATCGTCGTCGTCAAGAACAACACCTTGGGCATGATCAAGTGGGAGCAGATGGTATTTCTCGGCAATCCTGAATACGGCTGCGAGCTGCAGCCTATCGACTTCGCGGCATTCGCCCGCGCTTGCGGCGGCGCCGGTTTCACCATCGAAGATCCGGCCAATTGCGGCGCGATTCTCGACCAGGCGCTGGCGACTCCCGGACCGGCGCTCGTCGAAGCGGTAGTCGATCCGTTTGTGCCGCCGCTGCCGGCCAAAATCACTCTCGATCAGGCGGCCAATTTCGCCGAATCGCTGGCGCGGGGCGAACTGAACCGAACCAAGATCGCGTGGACTGTGCTCTCAGACAAGGTGCGCGAGCTTATCTAACGGAGGAACCACATGCCCAAAACCATCATTGAACGCGAGGAACTGCAACAGCGCGTTAAAGACGGCGCCCAACTCGTGGAAGTCTTGTCGGCAAACGAATTTGCGTGGGCGCACTTGCCGGAAGCGGTCAATATTCCGCTGGCCAAGCTCACCGCAAAAACCATCGCCTGGTTGGACAAGAAAAAAACGACGATCGTTTATTGCTACGACTATCAGTGAGATCTGGGTCCCAGGGCCGCGTGGCGGCTCGAGACTTTAGGCTTCGAAGAGGTCTTTTATTACAAACCGGGAAAGGCCGATTGGATGGCGTACGGTTTGCCCACCATCAAGGAAAATCAGGACCAGAAATCCCTCACCGTGTTGGACCGCTTGCATCGCGAAGTGCCGACGTGCCGGCTCGGTGAGCCTCTGGGCCAAGCCGGAACGCGGGCGCAGCAGCGCGGTTTCGCCGTTTGCCCGGTGGTGAACGGAAGTGGAATCGTTCTTGGCGTCGTCAGCGAAGCTGATTGGCATAGCGATCCCACGGCATCGGTGCAACAACTGATGGAGCCCGGGCCGACCACTTTGCGGCCTAGCGCTCCTCTGCAACAAGCGGCAGAGACGCTCAAAAAGAGCGGACGAGGCGCTGTATTTGTTACCAACTCGGACGGACAATTGATCGGCGCGTTCCTCGATGTGTCGAAGGATGAAGGATCCCGCCGCAAAGAGCAATTGCCGGGTTCCGACGTTGGGTCATGAACAAAGGGAGATCCCATGAAAAAACGCGTCGAATCGGAACCCAGTCGCGAGGAACGAAACAATGTCGACATCGAACGCGGCGGCGCCAATGATGCGCCGGATCAAGAAAGACCGCGCCGGCAAAACCGCGGCAGGCGCGGGCCGGCGGTTAAGCGATCGCCGCGAAAAGATCGCGGCCGCGCGTAGATTTATGACTGCGAGAGGCAGTGCTCAAATCGTAAACGGGCGAAGTGTCCGTATGGTTGACAAAGCGTCTTTGCGTGAATATACATCGTATTGCGATAGTATCGTGTTACGATATTTCAATGCGGAGTCGCTAGGTTCAAAACTGACCATTAAACCGCGAAAGGATACAAACCATGGCTGATCAATCGGCTGAAGAGCTGTTGCTCGACGTAAGGGTTGCCGAATCGTCGAACCTTTACAAATTCTATCTAAACAACGAGAAGAAAATTCTTGGCACAGCATCCGTGGTGACCTTCTTGATCGTCTGGGAGCTCGTTGGCAACACCCTTCAATTGATCAATCCCATGTTCATGAGCGCGCCCTCCCTCATTTTCAACGCCGCGGTTCAGCTATTTAGTTCCGGCGAAATATACAACGACCTCCGCGTTAGCGGTCTGGAGCTCTTCTGGGGCTATTTGTTAGCGGCCGCCGTCGGTGTCCCTTTTGGCATCATGGTCGGCTGGTACAAGAAGGCAGCCTACATCTTCGACCCTTTCGTCAATGCGATGAACGCGACCCCGCGCGTGGCGCTTTTGCCATTGGTGATCATCTGGTTGGGAATCGGCATACTCTCGAAGGTCGGTATCATCTTTCTGGGCGCAGTCTTCCCCGTCCTGATCAACACGCGCGACGGGGTCAAAACCACGCCGTACAACCTTCTCACCGCCGCGCGTAGCTTCGGCGCTTCGGAGTGGATGCTGTTCAAGACTGTCGTGCTGCCTT
>JBBDNJ010000065.1:0-7098 GCA_040877705.1 Binatia bacterium
AACGTTGGTTCTAGAGCCGATCCTCATTTATTTTCTGCGCCGGCTCACGGTCCGCCTCCCCGCGTGGGTTTTCCTACCCACGTGGGTTTGTCTACAGATTTCGTTGGGTCTAAGACCGCACAGTTCAAACGTGGCGTTCTGGGCGCATGTGGGAGGATTTGTGGTTGGAGCGGTCATCTCCGTCGCGATCTACAAGTACATTCTGAAAGATAGACGGTACTCAACGAGAGTAGAACATCGCAACTGATGAGAGCATGGAAACCTACTCTTGCTCGGTTTTTCCTAACCGTTATTGGTTCAATTGGCGCAAGTTTTTTCACATATCTTCACGTCTTGACCAGAAACGAATTTATTAGAATCACTGCCGGGTGCGACGGATGAGAAAGATACAAAACCAGCTTATCGACCGCACACTCGAGTTTTGGCAACCTCGCAGTTCACAAACAATCACCCGCGAAGACGCCCGAGAAATTATCGAGAACGTTACTGGCTTCTTTCGAGTTCTTCAGAAGTGGGAAGTCGCTGATGAGCTCGCCAGCGCACACCAAGACACGCCACAAGAGGAAATATAATTGCCCGAGAAGCCCGAACGGCTCGGCCTGCCCTGGGTTATTCGACGAGCGATTGTAAACTCATACTGTCGCTAAATCATACTTGACAGAAAGCTTTTATGAAAGATAGACTCTAGTAATGTCGCGATCAGAATTAGCTATGATAAAGGCCAATGTTCAAATCAAACGCAAGGCCGCGATCTACGCTCGAGTTTCTTCCAAAGAGCAGGAAAAAGAAGGTTTTTCGATTCCGGCACAATTGAAACTGCTGACGTCCTATGCAGCTGAGAAAGGCTTCGCAGTGGTGCAGCGGTACGTGGATGTTGAGACTGCGAAAAGAGCAGGCCGCACTGGTTTCACGGCAATGGTCGAATTTTTCAGAGGAGAATCCAAAGCCAAGATAGCAGCGAATTCCTGCCGCGTACTGCTCGTTGAAAAAACCGACCGACTTTACCGCAACCTTAAGGACTGGGTCACGCTCGACGAACTGGACGTGGAAATCCATTTCGTCAAGGAAAATGTGATTTTTTCCCATGACTCTCGTTCTTCGGAGAAGTTCATACACGGGATCAAAGTTCTTATGGCCAAGAACTACATCGACAACTTATCCGAGGAGACCAGGAAGGGGATGCTGGAAAAAGCCGAACAAGGCATCTATCCATCGTTCGCCCCTTTAGGGTACGTAAACGTTCAGTGCGGCGACAAGCGGTTCATTCAACCCGACCCGGAACTTGCACCAGTTATCCGGCAGCTTTTTGAGTGGTACGCGACAGGCAACCACTCTCTCTTAGACCTGGCCCGAAAGGCTGATATCGAAGGATTGACCTACCGGAAGACAGGAAACAAAGTCGGAAAGAGCACTGTCCATAAGATCTTGACTAGTCCCATCTACCACGGTGATTTTGACTGGGCCGGGAAACGTTATCATGGAAAACAGGAGCCAATAATTACGCGGGAGTTGTTCGACCGGGTACAAGAAGTTTTGACCGAAAAGGGCCACTGCCGGAGACGTCCGCATGCGTATGAGTGGGCCTTCCAGGGACTTGTGTTCTGTGGCCATTGCGGCTGTGCGCTCACGGCAGAGATAAAGAAGGGACGTTACGTCTACTATCACTGCACGGGTTATAAGGGGAAGTGTCCGGAAAAGTACGTCCGTGAAGAAGAAATGGCCCGTCAGTTCGGTGAAGCGCTACGGCTGATCCAGATGGATAAAGAAGTGCTTGAATGGGTTGTCACGGCGCTTAAAGAAAGCCACGGCGATGAGAAGCGGTATCACGATGAGATGATCGCCAAGCTTCAAAAGGAGTACCAGAAGCTACAAGATCGCATTGATGGCATGTACGTCGACAAGCTCGACGGTAACGTTTTCCAGGAATTCTTTGACCGCAAAAATGGCGATTGGCGTACTGAGCAAGCTGAAATTCTCCGGAAGATCGAAAAACATCAGAATGCTAATTGCTCGTATCTAGAAGAGGGAGTTCGACTTCTCGAACTCGCGCAAAAGGCCGCCAGCCTTTACGAAAAACAAGAAATGAAGGAAAAGCGACGCATTCTCGATTTTCTATTCTCGAACTGCCTTTGGAAAGACGGCGCTCTGATCCCTAACTACCGAAAACCCTTTGATACGCTTGCTCTTACCAACACTGCCTACCAAAAGCGAAAGGCCACTTCTCGGGTGAAAAATGGCCTTTCTGAAATCTGGCTCCCCGGGAGGGACTCGAACCCCCGACCAATTGGTTAACAGCCAACTGCTCTACCGACTGAGCTACCGGGGAAATAAGTTTGGCTACTTTTCTAACTTAATTCCGCCCCCAAAGATGATTAAAAAGCAATCAAGCAGATCATTTACTTAGCATAGGGAAGCATCAAATTCTAGGCGGGTTATGCAGGAACTGGCTCCTGCAAGGCTTGAATTTATCTGAGTCCCAATTGTTGTAGTTCTTGGAGCATCTTTTGATGATGCGTGGCCGGCCAGTAGATACGGCGGCACCCGGCACACCAAAAAAAAATCTCCTGGGTCGAAAAGACGTATTCAGGTACCCTGTCCCTCACCGAATCCTTCGAGCGCGGCTGCAGCAAGCCGTTACATGAAAGACAACGCCTGAAAAGATCATCACGCCAAGTCAGATTAAACTTCTCGACAACCTGACGGAGCTGCTCGCGAAAGTGATTACTTTCAATGAAAACAAACTCCGGTGGTTGCCTGAGCTGCAAGCCGCGGTCCCGGGTAAGGATAACGCGATCCTGCTGGCGCGCCGCTCGGATCAAACCATAGCCTGACAGGTGCCGGCCGTAGATGACGTCTTGGCCGATCACCCGCAGCCATTTCGCCAGCCGGCCAAGCATACGGTCGGCCGCGAACTTTAATTGCGGCGGCGTGGATTCCGACATTTGCGTCCACCGAGTTTGAATTGCTGCGCCTTTGCCTTTAGCATAGCTGTGTTTTACAGCATGACTTTGAAACATTCCATTGGCCTTGCCATCGTCCTGTTCTGGTGTGTGATGAATTTCCTGCTCATCAAACGCCAGATCTGGGCGCCCCCGCCGCCGCTTTTCGTCCGCGGCACGGAAGTGATCACAGAACCGCGCCAGGAATGGTGGGGAATCTATTACCGCGGCGAAAAAATCGGCTATACCTCCCAAACCATCGAACCCCATCTGGACGGCTATCAGTTAACAGACGACTCGATGTTGCGCCTGAATCTAATGGGAACGACTCGGAACGCCTCAACCCGCTTGGCCATGAATGTCGATAAAGAATGGGTGCTCAAAAACTTCGACTTCGAGCTCCAATCCAACGATGTTCATTTCAAGTCCCGCGGCAAAGTCGTACCCGGCAAACTGCAGCTCGAAATCGAATCCGCCGGCCACACGTCGGCGCAGGAAATCGCGCTGACACAACCGCCTTACCTGCTCGCCGCTCTCAAACCTTTGGTCGCAACCCAACAATTAGAACCCGGCAAAGAACATTTCTTCGCCACCTTCGATCCGTCGACTCTCTCGCAACAAATAACCTCGGTCGTCATTGAAGCACGAGAGCAGACTTTAATCGGCAATAAGATGGAACCGGCCATCCGCTTCCGACAAAAATTCAAAGGGCTTTCCGTCGTTTCCTGGATCGATGGCCAAGGCCGTACCCTGAAGGAAGAGAGTCCCGGTGGATTTGCTCTCCTGCGCGAAACGCGGCAAGAAGCGAAAGGTTTCACCGGTTCGCGCGCCGTTCCGTTAGACATGATTGCCCAAAGCTCGATTCCTGTCGGCGCGGCCATCACCGAGCCGGGGAGCAGAAGTGTGCTTCGGCTAAAACTGACCGGCTTGAATCTGGCGAACTTTGGCTTGAACCAGGGCCGTCAGAAATTAAACGAAAATGAATTGCGGGTTGAACGGGAAAAAGTCAGTCCGTCCGACACTTTTAAAATTCCGCTGCAAGACCGCCGCTTCAGCTCGTTCTTACAATCGACCGCTTTCCTGCAAAGCGATCATCCGCGGATTCACGAACTTGCCCGGCAAATCCTTGGTTCGGAGACCGATGCGCACAAAGCCGTCCTGCGTCTCAAAAATTGGGTTTATAACGAAATAAAGAAAGAGCCCACGATAAGCGTTCCCAACGCTCTCGAAGTTTTACAAACCAGGAAAGGCGATTGCAACGAACACACGGTCCTGTTCAACGCACTGGCGCGCGCCGCTGGTATTCCGGCCAGAACCGTCGTCGGTGTCGCCTATCTGCGTAACGCATTTTACTACCACGCCTGGTCCGAAGTGTGGCTCGGCACCTGGATCTCGCTGGACTCGGTGCTCGATCAATTCCCCGCCGATGTCACTCATATCAAATTTATCGAAGGCGAAATCGACCGGCAGGTGAATGTTCTGCAGTTGATCGGCCACTTAAAAATAGAAGTTCTGGAAGAAGGTTAACACGATAGGATTGCGAACTCCGTGCAAGCAGCGGTGGCAATGGCAAACCGGGCTTTCAAAATAATATGATACGCATCGTTGATTTACGCAAGCAGTACGGCCGCCTGGCCGCCGTTGATGGCTTGAACATCGAAGTCTCCGAGGGCGAGATCTTCGGCTTCCTCGGTCCCAATGGCGCCGGGAAAACCACCACCATCAGGGTGATGATGGGCATCTTGAGGGCGACCTCGGGACAGGTGATTCTCGGCGGCCATGACGTTGAGCGCGAGCCCGAGCAAGCCAAAGCCATCGCCGGTTTCATTCCCGACCGCCCTTTCATCTATGAGAAACTCAGCGCCAAGGAGTTCCTCATGTTCATCGGCAAATTACGCCGGATGGACTCGGCGCGATTGCAGCGCCGGATCGCGGAGCTCCTGGAACATCTCGAATTGCTGGATTGGCAGGACGAGCTGGTGGAAGGATTCTCCCACGGCATGAAACAGCGTCTGGTCTTATGCGCCGCGCTCGTCCATGAGCCGCGCATTCTGGTTGTCGACGAGCCTATGGTGGGCATGGACCCGAAAGGCGCGCGCACTCTCAAGGATTTATTTCGTTCCTTGGCAAGAGCCGGCACGACGATCTTTCTCTCGACGCATAGCATCAGCGTTGCGCAAGAAGTCTGCCACAGGATCGGTATCATTCAGAAAGGCCGTCTGATCGCCAGCGGCACTATGGCCGATCTCTATCGCCTCACGCGCGGGCAGGACAGGAACTTGGAAGACGTTTTCCTCGAACTGACCCGGCAGCAGGATGAGCTAGCGGTCATCGAGAGGGACCGGCAACTTTGACTTCCATCTTACTCCTGCTCTCGCCCACGTGGTTATCTTGGAAGAACGAATTTCGCCGTGGCGGCGATCGCTGGGGCCGGCGCTCCTTTTTGTTTGCCTTGGGCATCAGCTTTTGGATTGGCACTTTTTACGTGGTTCGCCGCGTCCTGACGTATTTCCAATCGGTCCATGAGCTCGGCCCGGCTCTCGCCTATCAGCTGTTGCTGATCGTTCTTCTGACTTTCCTGTCGATGCTGCTGTTCAGCAACCTGATCACCGCGCTATCGGCTTTTTTTCTGGCGCGCGACTTGGATTTGATTATGTCGACGCCGCTGTCGCAGGATTCGTTCTACTACTCGCGCCTGATCATCACCACCGCCAATTCTTCCTGGATGGTGTTGTTCTTCAGCTTACCGATCTTTGCCGCTTACGGCGCCGTTTTCGGCGGCAGGATTCTTTTTTACTTATGGGTGATTCTATGCCTGCCTTTATTTTTAATCATCCCCGCTTCTTTCGGCGTCTTAGTCACTCATCTTTTTGTCTACTTTCTCCCTGCCAAACGGGTGCGCGACATACTTTTTTTTGTCGGTCTGTTCGCGTTCATCGTGATCTATTTTCTCTTCCGCTTTTCCCAGCCGGAACGGCTGGTCCGGCCGGAGAGCTTCGGACACTTCGTCCAGTTTTTGACCGCCATGGAAACACCGTCTTCGCCCTACCTGCCAAGCAGTTGGTCCGCCGAAATTTTTGCCGGAACCTTGTTCCAGCGGTCCACGGACCAAGGTTTTTATTACGCGCTGATGGCGAGCTACGCGTTATTTTTTCCCCTCGTCACGTCGTGGGTATCGAGCGTGGTCTATTTGGACGGCTGGTCCAAAGCACAGGAATCCAGGCAGGGGCGGCGCAAACTCGAATGGCTCGATAGAGTTATCTCCCTAATGACCCGCCCTTTCTCTCCGGTGGTCCAAGCCGTCATGATCAAAGACATCAAGACTTTCATGCGCGATGCCACTCAGTGGTCTCAAGTATTTCTTCTCGTCGCGCTGGTTGTCGTTTATCTTTACAATTTCAAAGTGTTGCCACTCGATCGGTCGCCGATGCCGGCGGCAACCATCAGAATCGTGGTTTCGTTCGCCAATCTGGCACTCGTCGGTTTCATTCTCAGTGCCGTCGCCATGCGCTTTGCCTTTCCCGCGGTCAGTCTCGAAGGGAAAGCATTCTGGCTTTTGCAAACCGCGCCGATATCGTTGAAGTCGCTTCTGTGGAGCAAATTTTGGCTTAATCTATTACCCCTTCTTTTGATCGGTGAATTACTGGTCTTCGCCAGCAATCTTATGCTGCGCGTGCCGGCATGGATGATGATGCTGTCATTGGTGACAGTTTTTGCGATGACCTTCGGAATTACCGCAATCTGTGTCGGCGTCGGCGCGATCTATCCGAGGTTTGCTTATGATCATGTGGCGGAAATTTCCACCAGCTTCGGCGGCGCGATCTGCATGATCTTCAGCATCGGCTTCATCGGACTCACGGTGATGGTCGAAGCCTGGCCGATTTATCTACTCACGAGTCAATCCCTACGCTCCGGCGGAGCTCAACCCGTGACACCGTGGGCGATTGCCCCCTCTCTCCTGACTGCAGTCGCTCTGGCTGTTGTTGCCGTGGTCGTGCCTATTAGAAAAGCTTTAGGAAGCTTGGAAGCTATGAAGGATTGACGGGAAAAAGGATCGAGGATGAACGCGCAAGGATGAACATACCATCCAATCGCTTCGGTCCAAAGATAGTCGGAGGTTATCTATGGAACTGATTCACACCCTATACCAGCCTGAGGG
>JBBDNJ010000066.1:0-36902 GCA_040877705.1 Binatia bacterium
ACAAGTGTCGGGAAATAAACGTTTAGCTTCGAGAAATCGACGTGTAATTCACCCTTCTGGACCTGAATGCCCCTGTCGGCGCCGCCGTCCAACTCAACGTCCAACTCGTAGAACCCGTCCTGCCACGATGGATTAAATCCCCAGCGCCAGCGCCTGAGCGCGGTATCGCCTTGCGAAAAACCGCTGCTGGCCACCCCGGTATTATCCGGCCAGAACATCATCCTGTAGTGCCATCTGGCAAAAGTCCTCATCGCCCAGCTCTTGTCGGCGGCTTCGATCAAAAGCCCGCGCCGAGGTCGATACGTGAACGACGGCAGCGCAGCTGCTGCTGCGGTCGCCTCCTTCCTTAGCTCCATCTGCTCGCCTTTGAGTTTTTCCAACTCAGCGGCGTTTGCTCTTTGTGTCTCTTCCAGAGCGCGAATTCTGTCTTCGACTTCTCCCGCTGACGACGGGCTCGTCACAAGGCATAAAAACAATATACCTCCCAGCACGACTGCGCCCCTCCATATTTTTTTCTTTGCTGTCATCATGATCTCCTTCCTTTAAATTTTTGCGCGCACACACAGATCATTTTGCACAGCACGTAATTAGCCCGGTACGTGAGCTAGAACAATTATCCGAAAGTTAGTTTTTGTCTCACATAAAAGGATGACACGTCCCTCAGCCGGAAGGTTGGTTCTTTAGGAGGGTGGAACTAATCCTCGCGTCTTTCTGTTTGACAGTTTAGTGAGGAAGATACGTTGCTCGAACGAATTTAGGTCTTCGGATCATCGGATAAAGATCGTGAACAGAAGGAGGTAGCTATGGAAGGCATGATAAAGTTAGCTGTTGCCGATTCGAACACTCTTTTACGAGAAGGTCTGAAGCGGCTTCTGAACGATTCTGACAAGTGGGTTATCGTAGGGGAGGCGGCCAATGACGTCGACACCATGGATTTGGTTGAAGAAGTGAAGCCGGACGTCTTGCTGCTCGACCTGAACATTCCCAAAGTGGAAGCAGTCCCAATTCTATTGGCCGTTAAGGAGCAAAACTTACCCACCAAAGTTTTGATTATGAGCCTTTCTTCCGACGAATCGAAACTCCTGAACAGCGCGAGGGCCGGAGCGCGCGGCTATATACTCAAGTCCACTCCGGCCACGACGCTCGCTGAGGCGATTAAGGAAGTTTCTCGAGGGAGGATTTGGGTCGACAGGGGATCGGGCTGCGCAGATGCCTTCGCGCTATTGGCTCATCGCGCCAACACCGGCAATGATATCGCAGAAGCAGCGATCAATCCCATTGACGTCCTTTCAAGGAGAGAACTTGAGATACTCAATCTCATTGCGCGAGGGGTGACGAACGAAGAGACCGCCAAGAAGTTGTTCATAAGCGTACCCACGGTGAAAACTCACCTTTCGAATATTTTCGGGAAGCTAAACGTCAAAAACCGCACGCAAGCCGCGCTGCTCCTAATGCAATCTCGGTCGCGCACGGGTCAAGACTCTTTTGCTCATCTCACGCCACAACTTGAGCCACAATCAGTCCATCGCCGATTTCATCGTGGTTGATATTATAGTCGAACAAGAAGAAAGAAGATTTCGGAGAGTTGGTCTCCAAAACCGACGTGCGCGGGACAATGGGACTGGGGCCGACTTCGACAAAAGTAAGGGCGCGGACTGCTTCGGAAGATCAATCAGTGGTTCTTGAGATATTTATTGGTGGCCCTTAGCACGCAGCAGCAGCTGCGTGCTAAGGGGTTCTCGCTTCACGAAGATATGGTGCTTATATTCACCTATCACCCGCATGCTTATTCGTTGTTGGTCACGGTGTCGTAGTGATCACGTTGTTGAGCTTGAACCGCTTCTTTCCCCGTAGGATCAAAATTACACGGACCATAAAAGTCGACGATGTCGCTCGTGCTCCCAGGCTTAAGGACAGGACGGCCCCAGGATAAAGTTTCCTCCTGAATCGCCGGGAATTTCAAGTGGCAGTAATTCGAGTCGCCGGCCCGGACCTTGAGGAGAATCCCATCATCCGCCCCTGCTGCCTGAAGCGCGCTCATCCCTAGAAAGCCGACGGAAAATAGAGCGGCTAGTGTCAAATTATTCAGTCTCATTTTGACCTCCTTTTCATTGTCTTTCTATTAATACAAACAGCCAGGAGTCGGAAAAGGTTCCGCGATAAGCTGCAAAAATCCGTGGACGACTGAATAGAGGAATCGACGTTTAGGAGCGAACTGCTCCCGAAGGGAATGAGATGCACATGTCTTACATAAACGAACTCGTTTGCAGAATACGCGGTATCACGAGTTCAGCCATTAATCATGGTAGCAGGATGGCCTGGCGGCTAAACGGCGCTTCCTCAAGGACCATCTCAGCCCAAACCGAATCAATGTGATTATCGATTCTCTGGCGCTCCAGACCCTCGATAATCAGAACCGTAAGGCCGCGCTTCTCGATATAGTAATGAGACCCGCTAGGCTGCAGGTCGTATTTCTTCGCCAGAATATGTTGATAGCCCTCGAGGAATTCGACCGCGTCAGTTTCGGAGTCCCATATCGTTGCCCAAAGAAAGGCGACCCCGTCCCCCTTTCGATACGCGACGAATCGGTCCCCGTCCCATCCTTGGGCGATCGAGGCTGCCGCGGACGGCTCCAGGTATTGGTAGAACAGACAGTGCACCGATAACTCCCCCAACGTATCGCTTTCGATCTCTCTCCACGGCAATGGAAACAGCCGCGATAAATTTTTGAGATCAATGCGCGTGGGTGGATCCGGTATGTCAAAATACTTTTCCGGATGGAGGATCTGTTCAGTGGACAACGGCGGCGAATTATAGAGACGATTCACCGACGACCAGCCGCTCTCAGCAAAAGCACGGCTGACGAATCGCACCCCCGCAAAGTACTGAAATCTCACCCTGTCGGCCACAATCATCGGCATGCTCGCTAGATTCGCATTTTCCCCTCCCGCGTCGATCATTTGACGCGCGTAACCGGCCAGCGAGGCATCGAAATCGCCAAACACATAGGCATATTCGCTCAGCGTCGCATCGCCTTCGGCCACGGATCGCAACGCGAGGGTTGCGTCGCCGTTACCCTTGACACGCAGCCTGTTGCCGATGGAAAATTTTTGATCTTGAAAAGCATGGACCAGCTCATGAGCGATAACTTTGTCGTCACGCTCGCCTAAGACACGCCCTTCCGGGCTGCTCTGGTCTCGCACCGGCAACACCACTCGTTTCGCTCTGGAGTCGTAAAAGGCCACTGCTTGACTTGAATAAAAGCCGAGTAGATTGTTTCTCAAATCGACACCCGGCGGCAACAGACCCAACTTGGCATACGCGAGCGAGGTATCGCGGAGATTGTCCGCGTCGGAATTTCCCTGAAGGCTTTCGTTGAGGTAGCTGTTCGCGCGGTCTTTTCTTTCGAAGACGACGGCAACACCGTTGAGGGTCTCCATTTCGCGAACCTGGGTGAGCCGTTCACGGATCGCCGCGATGAAGTCGGTGTTCGTATCTTTCGGGTGTTGAGCGGTTTGAACGATGCAGCCTGCTAAACTCAGAGAAATCACGAAAATTGGATATTTTGCCATGGAGTGGGACAACCCGGTTCTTAGTTAATCAATTTCTGGGGATAAGGCAAATCATAGGGGAACTTTTCAGCTTCCGAGTTTGTTGTTTGTTTATGAGTATTCCTACGACCACCCGACGGCGGAACCGACGTTGGACGGGATTCTCTACACTCGCTGAGGGAATGTTCAAATGCGCAAAGTACCAGAAGGATGGCTGCACTTTCCCGGGGCTGGAAATTTTGCTCCCGACCCTCTAGCTTCATCCCGTAATCAAAGGGAACAAACAGCGAGCCCGGTCTCGGAAAACAAGGTGCTTGACGTACTATTCAGGGGCAAGAAAGCCCTCACTGAGGAGTTTGAACGCGTCGCAATCCCTCATCTTGCATATATTTACACTGCCGCTTTCTATTTGACAAAAAACGAACAGGAAGCGGAAGATCTAGCTCAAGACACCTACGTGCGAGCTTTCCGGTTCTTCCGCAAATTTGAGCCAGGTACAAATTGCCGCGCCTGGCTTCTGTCAATCCAGCGTCACTTATTTATCAACCGATATCAAAAAAGGAAGAAGCAACCTGAACTCATTGATTGGGCAAAGATTGATCGAGAATACGAATCGTTGGTTTTAGACGAGGAACATACCGCCAGATACAATCCTGAGCGCCTCCTTTGCGTTGACGCTATGGCGCCGGAAGTCGAAAAGGCGCTAAAGACACTGCCCGAAGAATTCCGGATAGCGGTCATTCTCGTTAACATCGACGAGCTCACCTATGAGGAAACCGCAAAAGTTATCGACTGCCCTCTGGGAACGGTCCGCTCCCGTTTATCGCGCGGGCGGCGCATGCTGCAGGTCGCTCTTCGGGACTACGCTCGGGAGAAAGGTTTAGAAAAGAAAAAGCCATGAACTGCCAGGAGTATAGGGATATTGTCTCGGCTCACGTCGACGGCACGCTTTCCGCCCAGGAAGAAGCGGAAGTGCGGGCACACCTTGACGGATGTGATCAATGCACGCGGATATTTCGTTGGGAAGGTAAAGCCGCGGAGGCAATCAAACAAAAGTTATCCGCGCAAACGATCGATCCAGGAGTGAGAAACCGGATCTTGCAAACACTGGAAAAGGAGTCCAAGCGGTCAATATTTAGCTGGTCACTCAACCAGTACCGCCTCGCCGCTACACTGGCTCTTCTTCTGGTAGCTATCGCGTCGGTGCTGATCACCAGAACGAAAAGTTCAGACGACATCTTCGCCGACATCGTTGCCCAGCATCTAAAGATGACCAATGGAACCGTGCCAATGTCAAACGAGCCTTCACGACAAAGCACAGATTCCTTCTTGGATCTCCGTCCGTGGGGCTACCGTTTGCTGGCTCGGCAGCCGGCGCATTACGATGCAATTAAAGGCACGACTTTCCTTTACGGTGGAGCCGGCAAAGAATACGTGTTAGCGCAAGAATTCAAAGGCGGGACTCTTTCAGTCCCTCCAGGAGCTAAATCCATTGAGGCTTCGGAAAAAACATTCATTTCATACAGCCTCGAGGGTGTTAATGTGGTTGCGTGGAAAGACAAAGATCTTCTATGTATTCTTGCCGCAAAGCTTCCTCAAGAGACGCTACTTCAAATAGCAGAACGGTTGGCCTCCACCGCATAGCGGCCCCTTGTACGAAATTCGCAATTAGACTAGCGCGTCTTTCTTGTAGTCTGTGTTCGCTCGTGCTCATCTTGGCCGACATCGCGCTTCAGAACCAGTTTTTTTGCGCTGGAGTCCACTTTTGCGATTTCAACCGCCCACACCCGAAAAATTCCGATCTCGATCAAAAAAACATGCCTTGGGAACCTTGTGGCCCACAAAACTGTTGAATTGACCGAGAGACGACCACTTTCAAGTGCTACAGCGCCGAGGCGGAAAGCTAATTTCGCGATCTGGTTGACCAAGTCTGAGAGAGCAGAAGGTGAAATGCGAGGAAGCCCAAGAACTCATCACCGGATTGGTTGACAATGAACTGTCAACGCAGGAATCCGCGTTGATTACGGCGCACTTTGGAGAATGCGCGGCGTGCCCGAGGTCTTTTTCGCGCGAATATGCTTTGAAACATCTGCTAAGAAACGCGGCGACGACGATCCACGCACCAACCGAGCTGCGGGCTAAAATCCTCTGCGAACAGAGTCGCTACACGCGTAAGGCGTGGCTCTCCAAACTTTGGGAGGTTCTGCCACCGGTTCGAGCCATTGCGGTTCAAGCCGCCGTAGTAGCCGCGCTATTAGCCGTGCCTTTTTTTACGGCCCGCTACTGGCTGGCATCGCCCCATTTTCCGATCGTTCCTGGAATCTTCCAAAGCTACCGGCAAATTACCGACGGTGAAATCGTTCCGGTCAAGATGAAGAACCGTGCCGAGCTAAAAGAAGAATTGACACAGCTAGTCGATGGCCAATTCGCGCCCATGGCCTACGATTTCTCATCGATGAACATTCATCTGGTGGGTGGGCTCCTCCAGGAAATCGCAAACCGGAAAGTATTAGTGGCCGTCTACCAGGGGAATGGCCTGACGATCATTTGTTATACGTTTATCGGGTCCGATGGCGATGCTCCCGAGATCGCAGAAATGTTTTTCGATGCGGAAAAAGGAATGGATTTTCACCAATTTTTTTACACCCACACCAACGCCGTTATGCATCGCGAGGGAAGCATCAATTGTATTCTAATGTCCCAAATGCCGATGCCTGAGTTGTTAGAGTTGGCCCGCGCAAAGGCGCATTCGAGCTGAACTCTTGGGCGCGAAATCTGACGAATGGAACTCGTGAACCTACTTCGCTGTTTATAGGACA
Source organism: Binatia bacterium (assembly GCA_040877705.1). Classification (GTDB taxonomy): domain Bacteria; phylum Desulfobacterota; class Binatia; order UBA9968; family UBA9968; genus WHTF01. Next base: position 6,371 of record JBBDNJ010000066.1, read on the forward strand.
TGAATGATCGCAATACTCGAGACTATGATGGCGATTTGATGATGTTATTCGAACCCGACGAACTGGCAACCTACGAGGACTTCGGAGCGTAAGACCTTCTTCGAGCCGGAAAGAAGATTGGTGTACGCGGTATTGGAAGACGCGATACTGTGCTTTCAAAGATTCATTAACGCGACAAGCAAAAAGGAAAAACAATTGTATCAAGACGCGGCGGCTTGGATTTTCGAACGTGAAGACAATAGAATTTTTTCTTTTGAGTTCGTTTGCGACATTTGTGGGTTCGATCCGGACTTCTTGCGAATGGGCCTGAGGAAATGGAGGGAACGGAATCGATCATGACTCCGATCAGAAGGGAGCCGTTATGACGAGTCGATCAATGTCGGCCAGCGCTTCATAACCGCGTGGAAGCTAAGAAAGATTCTCGGGTCTACTCCGAAGGCATTGTCGCGGGTCTGATTGGAGCAGCAACGATCGCGATCTGGTTCTTCGTGGTCGATTCTGTCAACGGCGGGCCGCTCCACACTCCCATGGTCTTGGGGAGCACGATTTTTGGCCGGACAGCGAGCGTAGCTACAATGGGAGAACTCCCGATCTCTTTCGAGATAGTGTTTATGTATAACTGGGTTCATGCTCTAGTTTTTTGCGCGATCGGTGGCATAGCATCGAAACTGATTGATTTGGCTGAGGACGATGCTAATCTTGGTTTCGGCGTTTTGCTTTTGTTCGTTGTTTTTGAGTTCGGATTTCTCGCAGCCGCTTTCCTGTATGCGGAGCCCGTGCTACAAGCACTGGCTTGGCCTGCCGTATTGGTGGGAAATCTCCTGGCCGCAGGGGCTATGGCAGGATACTTCTGGCGGCGTCATCCAAGAATGGTCATCAGACCCTAGACCAACACCTCAAACCGGGCTGGCTTTTTGCCTCGAGATGTATTCGCCGCCTTTGTGAGGTCTCAAATATTTTACACTGATGATGCTCGAGGAAAAGGCAAGGGCGTTGAATTCCTACCTTCGTAAACGAGTAGCCGTCATTGGTATTTTCTTAGCTGCGGTATTTATTCTCTTTGCCGTTGTCCGTTACTTTGCACCGGCGCTAATGCCAGGCTTCTCAAAAGCTCCTACTGTCGATCAAGGGCTACAAGAATTTTTAGAGAGTCACTGGCAGAAACCGATACCTTTTCAGGGGCAAGCACCCGCCAATTTCTCCGCTCTTGAAGCCTCACTAAAACCCGAGGCTTGTGAGTATGAGGAGGATCTATGCGCCTCGCCAGCCTGATTCTTTATCTTCTTATTCTCTCCCTTGTTACGTCCCATGCTCAACTGGTCCCTAACGACGGGACAAATCTGCAGTCCACAGACCTTGAAAGAGTCAAGGTGGGCGATACGGCACCTGATTTCACACTGGAAAATCTCGACGGCAGGAGAATATCGCTCAGCGACTTCAGAAATAAAAAAAACGTTGTTTTGGTATTCTATCGGGGCCAGTGGTGACCCTACTGCACCCAGCAGCTCGGCGAGCTGAAAAGCCTTTTGACGAAAGAAGAAAAAGAGAACGTTCAAATTCTGGCGGTCAGCATTGATAGCCAGGAGGATTCAACAAAGTTCGTGCAAAAACTGAAAGAGAGATTTGCGGGGGACCTCGACTTTCCTCTGCTAGAGGACAAGAACCATAGGGTTATTGACCGGTATGGAATACTTAACCCGGATGGCAAAGCCTGGCCGCATCCTACCACCTACGTAATCGACCAATGCGGCATAGTACGCTGGAAATTCATTGAGACAGACTACAAGAAGAGACCCACTAATGGGCAGATCTTAGCTGCCCTGAGAGAGATTCGTTAAGTTTGAATTTACGGCAAGCGCAGCCGAATCGGAATACTCCGCGCGTTAAAACGAGCCAAACGCTCGGATCAAGGCGCTTTTACAAGAACGATATTAAACCCATTTTGACCGTCTCGAAAATAAAAGCTGAGTTGTTGCAGGCACACGCATACCTGCGAGCGCCCCTTTCACACCAATGGCGGCTCCGACGCTCTGCTCGAATTTTTTGCGTATCCGCAGGCGAGCGGAAAGCAGGATTTCTTTTGGCTTGCTCCAAATCAAAATGGTTCCCAATCAGCCCTAGATGGGAAAGCGCTTGAGGAAAGTTACCTAAAAACTCACCCGACCCCGGATCGAGTTCTTCAGCGAAAGGCCCGTGGGCTCGCACGGCCCAAGATTGAGACAAGTTTCCTTCGCTCTGCGGAGCTCACCCTCTCGCACAAGCCGGCTTATCCACCAGAAACTGCAAAGCAGAAAAGCGCCTTCCTGCTGTTCTTCTCGCTGCTCGGCATTTCGGTATACAAAAGGTTTAGACACGAGAGTTTTGGTTGCAGAATTGGTAGCGAGTCCAAGAACTGGAACACGCGACGGAACTTTAAGCGGGAGGGAACTTTCGGTGGTCATGGTGGGTTGTAAAGGCTAGGAGGTCCGCGATGCTTTCACGTCGTGAGTTTCTCACTATGCTTGGGAGCACGGCTGTTGGCGCTTCGCTCTGGCAACCCCGGATTGTCGAGGCCAAAGCATGGTCGCTTGAGGATTTCACCCGAAATATTCAGTCCGGTGGCCCGCCCAGAGACGGTATCCCACCGATTGACCGGCCCAAGTACATTTCCGCGGCTGATTCAGAGAAATTTCTAAAAGCAAATGACATTGTTTTCGGATTAGCTCACCAGGGGGTATTTAAGGCTTTTCCGCAAAAGATCCTGGTGTGGCACGAGATCGTCAACGATGAAGTACAAGGCGAACAAATCGCCATTACTTACTGCCCGCTGACGGGTTCCGCTGTCGTCTTCCGCGGCCGGTCTCGGGACGGAGCGACGCTCACTTTCGGGACAAGCGGAAAGCTCGTCAACAGTAATCTCCTGATGTATGACCGGCAGACCGATAGCCAATGGCCGCAGATCCTGGGCATAGCCATTGACGGAAAAAATAAAGGAACCGTGCTTGACGAGATACCAGTTGTCTGGACGCATTGGTCCCGCTGGCGCCGCCGGCATCCGGATACCTTGGTGCTCTCGACGGATACAGGATACTTCCGTTCTTATGGAAAAGACCCTTACGGCTCGTACGATAAATCGGGAAGCTACTACGATTCCGGCGGGCCGCTTTTTCCGGTGATGGCAAAGGACGATCGGTTCAGCCCCAAGGAGGTAGTCGTTGGCATAAAAGTCAATGGGAAGCAGATGGCACTGCATAAGCAACCGCTGCGGGTAAAAAAGCTTATGAATACGAGCCTTGGTGGAGTTCCCTTAGTCGCCTTCAGTGATTCGGATATTGATTTCATGCGAGTATTTATCCGCCAGATAAACGGCAAGGCGACAAACTTCGGCTTTGAAAAGGGCCGGATCGTGGATGAGCTTACCGGATCGGTCTGGAGAGCAGACGGACGTTCTGTTGAGGGTAAGATGTCGGGAAGCCAGCTCGAGCAGCAAACAGCATATGACGTCATGTGGTTTGCTTGGTATGCCTTCTTCCCCGAGACCGAAATTGTAAGCGCAGGCTGACTGCTTCAGCTCGAGAGATAAAGGTCACCAGCGTATGTTTTCAGCATTGATCGATTGCATAAATGACCGTCTGGCTCGACATGTCAGCATCTGGGGAGGTGTCACGTTCCTGTCTTTATACCTTTATTCCGTAGGAAACATTGTGATCGCCCCTGGAATAGATCTCGCCCTGGGAAGCCCCATCCCATCAGCTTCGGTTGCTGCTGATTGGGAGGACAAAATGTGGAAGCCGATTGCCCCGTTTGTGTGGGAGTCAATCGCTGCTGTTTACCCTGTCCGTTCTGTTGCTTTGTTTATCTCGGTACCAAATCTGCTTCTGGCGCTTTTGCTCGGGACTCTTGTGGCACTGAATATGGTAGTTACCATTGCTCGCGTGAGATTAGTTGTAGCAGTGAGAAGAGGCGGAGGCTTTTTAACCGGCTTCGTCGCTTCCCTTCCGGCGCTCCTCACAGGTTTTACTTGCTGTGTTCCAACGATCGTTCTTGCCTTGGGCTCTGTGGCTGCGCTTTTCACGGTCGCAGCCATCACAATAGCACCCTATTTCTTGCCGCTTGCGGCCCTTGCGCTAGCAGGAAACCTGCTATGGGGTCTGCGCCAGTTTTCTTGCACGATACCTGCGGCCTCGGAGTGCCAGAGGTAAGGGAAAAACGAAATCAGATTTATGGATTTATTCGGCAAACCAAAACTGAAAAGGAGGAATAATTATGGGTTCTGATGTTAACAATGGCATTGTGTCGGGTCTAGTGGGTGGAATCGTCTTTGGCATCATGATGCAGATGATGACTGCTCCCACGCCCGAGGGCGGGCAGATGCCTGATGGCAATGGTTGCCAAAGTAGTGCGCTCCGACAGTATAGCCGTCGGTTGGTTCTACCATTTATTTAACAGCGCTGTGATCGGCGCCATCTTTGGCTGGCTGTTAGGTAGTCGCTCGCACAGCTTTGGCCCCGGACTGGGATGGGGCGCGTCATATGGTTTCGCGTGGTGGATCCTCGGGGGTTTAATATTGATGCCGCTATTTTTGGGGATGCCGCCTTTGGCGCCGCTTCAGATGGAGCCGATGCGACCGGTCGCAATGGGAAGTCTGGTAGGACACCTTATTTACGGAGTTATTCTTGGCGGCGGTTTCGTTATGTTGACGCGGGGGATTCCAGGATTAACCCGACACGCATAAATACGCGGCAAGCAGGCCGGAAGAAGAGCATTATTTAGTTGTCCATCAAATAACACGAGGCGTTCTCGTGTGACCTTCTGATCCACAACGAGAGTAACAGGGGCTGTAGCAACGGTTTATTTTTTTGGCGCTTCCGAACCGACGGCCCTCGCGCACGTCCTGTGGAGGTTTTCTGAGTCATTCCGTAATCTGAATCGGGTAGAAATTCCTAACCCTGCAGGTGAAGTTATAAGTTCCCATTCTTTCTTGAAGGATTCTCCTCACCATTTATTGCTTCAAAAACGCAACAGCTTGTAGCGCCTGTGCGACAAATCGAGGTCGTCCCGCGCAGCTCCTCGCGAGTTTTATTAATCCATTAAAATAATCAAATATTTGATTTCATTAATTCATTGTTGGAAGGATCTTTGGAGTTTCCTGAGTCCACGAGAATTACCTCAAAGTGGCATGCCTTGTGCGGAAGATCGTAAAAAGAGCGCCAACTCGCAAGAATTTCATCAGGCCAGATTCAATTTCTTTACGGGAACGAGATTTGTTTGGGCCGATCGTACGGATGCAATCAATTGCGTAAATACTGGGTGCTCAAGGAGGATTAATATGAGCTTTAAAAATTTATTAGAGCAACGCGAGCTAAACCGCCGGAATTTTATCGTCGCTCTGGCAGCGACTGGCATTGCCGGATGCACGGCGGTCCAGTCGGATAGCCGGACAGGCGCGACGCGGGATGTGGATGAATTGTTTCGGGCTGGAAAAAGACGCCGCGCGAAGCTGCCCAGAAGATCATCTCGAAGTACGGCCAACCCGACGAAGCGACTCCCATGCGGTTGATTTGGCACAACAAGGGGCCATGGAAACGGATGAAGTGGTTAACGAGGAGATCGACCACTCGTTTCCGATGCCGCACAAGGATGTACTCTTGCAGGTTATCAATTACAGGGTGCCGCCTGATAAATTCGACGACCTGGCCGAGTACGATGGCAGCGTCATCGTTGAGCGTACCAAAGGCGAGATAGCGGCCCGCTGCGATGGTGAGCCTATCCGTCACGGCAGCAACGTTTTCTGCTGCGAACACTGCGCCAACGCGAACGAGAAAAAGTAATCCCCCTCTCTAACTCCCCCCGTCGGACGGGGGAGAATAAAAGAGGGCGCTCTTGATGGGAGAGGATCGAGGTGAGGCGATAAGAACTGTTTTGTAACGGATCAGGTACGGTAAGCCCAACCCCAGCCTAAGTCCACTGACGGGCCGGGAGTGTTTGGGTGTGCCAACCTGCGCAAAGCTCATAAATAGGAGGTGACAAAATGGCACAGAGATTAATACCGGAAGAAGAGGAGCGCAGAGCGCGAGGCACTACTCGAAATATTTCGGGAAGTTCACGGACGGAATTTGTCTTGACCGTAGTCGCGTTTATAGCAGGCGCCGTCCCGATCTTTATGCTCCTGCTGGGTGGCATGGCAGCGATGATGTCGATGGGCATGACGATGATGGACACAATGAGCAAGCCGCCGGATCCAGCCATGCAACAGCCGATGATGAAAGCGATGCACTCCTTTATGACCGGATACATCCCGTATGTCCTGGTGCCGGCTATTATCATTTTGGGCGTTATTTGGGGCTATGCATCGGCGAACTACCCGAGGCTTTCCAACCGTATCGATGCCGGGTTGGCGGCAGGCTTTATAGCGAGTTTAGGGCTCGACGTCTTTCGTTTAATTGGTGTGGCTCTCGGGGCATTTCCGGGTGACATGCCGACGATGTTCGGAAAGACGATCACGGGGCAAATGGAGATAGGTCCAGGCGTTCTCCTCGCCGGCTACACTTATCATCTTCTTCTGAACGGCACGACGTTTGGAATGATGTACACCCTACTCGCCGGCAAGGCACACTGGCTGTGGGGCCTTGCCTGGGGGCTCTTCTTCGAACTCGGCATGATGGTATTGCCTCCGGTTCCAATGATGGCGGGACCCTTCGGCATCCATGGTTTCTGGCCCAGCCTTTTCATCGCGAGCCTCATCGCACATGTCGTCTTCGGCGTGATTCTGGGGCTACTTGCACAGCGTTGGGTCCGCGACAGGGGCACGATGTTTAGTCTGCTGACCGAGAGATCGCCCAGTGCAGTAAGGCGGCGTTCAACCATCGGTTTGTGAAAACCGAGTATGTACCGTCCGATCAGCGACTACGCGATAATCGGCGACACGCATACGGCGGCTCTGATCAGTTCGGAGGGCTCGATCGATTGGGCTTGCTTGCCTTACTTCGATAGTGATGCCATCTTTTTGCGCCTGCTGGACGATGCGAAGGGTGGCTATTGCGCCGTCGAGCCTAGGGAGTTGGTGGACTCAAAGCGCCGGTACCTAAGCATGACAAATATTCTCGAGACTCGCTTTAAAACCAGTACAGGAGTTTTGGTCCTAACGGATTTCATGCCGGTACGTAAGGTCGAGGGCGTCCATCCGACGGGTCAGGACGTTACGAGCGACCACAGGATCGTCCGGTTGTTTCGCTGCGCGGAGGGAGCAGTTGAGTTCACCACCACGATCAAACCCACGTTCTTATTTGCAACCGAACAAGCGAGAATTGTCCCCTCTGAGAAACAAGGCATCATTTTCAAAGGAAGCAAAGATGTCTTGCACATTCACTGCTCCAGCCGTTTTGTCGAGAAAGAGGGACAAGTTTCCGCAACAGTCCACCTCCAACAAGGTGAGGTCTACTCTTTGGTCCTTACTCATTCAAAGCCAGATGCGAAGGTCGCCTACCTAGATATCGATGCCGCCCGGGAAGCATTGAATGAGACTCGCGGCTATTGGGAAGAGTGGTCCAAAACCTGCTCCTACCAGGGTGAGTATCGCGACCTCGTTTTGCGGAGCGCGCTCACGCTGAAGCTGCTGACTTTCGAACCTACAGGCGCCATCCTCGCCGCGCCGACGACTTCATTTCCTGAAGAGATTGGCGGCGTGCGTAACTGGGATTACCGATTTACATGGCTGCGGGACGCAACCTTCACTCTGGTAGCGCTTATGAACCTCGGCTACTTCGGTGAGGCGCGTGACTTCCTGCGTTTCCTGAGGCGCATCTGCGATTGCCCGTCGGAAGAGTTCCAGGTTCTCTACACCATACATGGCCATCGAGAAACAAAGGAGAAAATTCTCCCGCATCTCGATGGTTATCGGAGTTCGACGCCCGTGCGCGTCGGCAATGCCGCCTCAGCGCAAAAACAGCTCGACATTTACGGAGAGCTTCTCGATAGCATGTACCTTTATATTACTCATGCGCGATCGGAACCTACCGGAGACGCGGGGCTGCCCGACTTCTGGCAGACCGTGCAAAGCGTTGCAGAACATATCGTCCGGCATTGGCGCGATCCGGACAGCGGCATTTGGGAAGTCCGCGGTGGCGAGCGCCACTTCGTGCATTCCAAGGCGATGTGCTGGGTCGGCTTAAATTGCGCGCTTAAACTTGCCGAGAGGGCAGGCCTAAGCGGAGATTTTGAAGTCTGGGTGCGCGAGCGAGACACAATTTTTGAAAGCTTGATGCAAGAGGGATTCAATTCAGAGGTCGGCGCTTTTGTTCAGGCTTTCGGCTCGACGGCTTTAGACGCATCGATACTCCGCTTGCCGATGCTTGGGGTTATTGAAGCTACAGATCCTCGGATGCGTTCTACCATCGAGCAGATCGAACGTCGTCTGGTCCGAAACGGCCTGGTCTACCGCTACCTGGATGCGGACGATGGACTTCCAGGCGGGGAAGCCACATTTGCGATCTGCACTTTCTGGCTCATCAACAACTATGTGATGTTGGGCCGGCTCCAGGAGGCGGAAGAATTTTTCCGTCATGTGCTGTCGTTTGCGAACGACCTGGGACTCTTTTCCGAAGAGATCGACCCCGTTACCGGCGAGCAGTTGGGTAATTTCCCTCAAGGATTTACCCACATCGCCTTAATCAACTCGGCCGTTCGTATAGCCGCAGCTCAGAAGGGGAAGAGAGCAAAAGAACAAGCGATTGTTGAAGATGTTAATGTTCGTTAGGGCAAAAAGGCTCGGAGAAACGATTAGGGAGATCCGTGACGAAGTTTGGCGGCTTGCGAGAGAGTATTACTCCCCGCCGTGCGTAACGCCGTCAAAGACACGCTGATCATTGCCGACGGATTCAGTTACCGCGAACAGGCGGCCCAGAGCATAGATCGGCGCCCGCTGTACTTAGCGCGGGTCATACAGATGCCGATGCATGAACGTCTAAGCGGCCCCACACAGGGTTATCCGGAAGCAGGACGTATCGAGCAAAAAGAAACACGGGAGTGGGAAAGAGAAAAACTTATGGAAAATAATCATTTCGATTTGGTAATACTCGGCTCCGGCTCGACTGCATTTGCCGCCGCGTTGCGGGCGCAGGAACTCGGCAAAACTTCGGTGATGACTGAGGAACGCACCCTAGGCGGCACCTGCGTTAATCGCGGTTGCCTGCCGTCAAAAAATTTGATCGAAGCCGCAAAGCTCATCCATGACGCGCGCCACCCACGCTATCCCGGCCTCACGCCTGCAGAGGTGGAGCTCAATTTCCGCGAACTAATCGGCCAAAAACGTGATTTGATTCATGATTATCGGAACAAGAAATACGAGAGCCTGACCGGCGGGCAGTTCACGATCGAAGAGGGCCACGTCGAATTCGTCGATGAGCACACGGTGCAGATCGGCGGCAAGCGGCTCACCGGTGACAAGATCCTCATCGCTATGGGCTCGAGGCCGGTCATTCCAGACATCGAAGGTTTGCGCGATGTGCCGTATTTGACAAGCGACCTGCTGACCAACGACGAACCGATGGAAATGCGCGAGCTGCCCCGTTCGCTGATCGTGCTCGGCGGCGGCTATATCGCGCTGGAGCTAGGGCAAATGTTTCGGAGGTTCGGCGTCGAAGTCACTATTTTGCAGCGCAGCGCGCAATTGCTCGCCCATGGCTACGAGCCCGAGGTCGGCCAAGCGATCGGCGACGTGTTTGAAAAGGAAGGCATCAACGTGCTCACCAACACGTGTGTGCGCTCTGTTCGGCAAGACGGAGCAGAAGTCGTCGTCACGATTAAAACCGGCGACAAAATGCGCGAACTGCGCGCGGAGGAATTCCTGGTCAGCACCAGCCGCGAGCCGAACTCCGACAACATCGCGATCGAAAAAGCCGGAGTCACGCTCAGCAAAAACGGCCAGGTGCGCGTGGACGAATTCCTGCGCACGAACGTGCCGCATATCTTCGCCGCCGGCGACGTGATTGGCCGCGAAGTGGACAGTCAAATGGCGACGCCGGTCGGCAGCCAGGACGGTGGCATTGCTGCGCACAATGCGTTCGCCAGCGGTGAGCCGCGCCGGGTCAATCATCGCGTCATCCCGCGCACAATCTTCACCGATCCGCAGGTCGCCGTGGTCGGCATGACGGAAGAGGAAGCGCAAGCCGCAGGACACAAGTGTTGGTGCAACGTCGTGCCGATGGCGTTGGTCCCGCGCGCGGGCGCGATCCGCGACACAGCGGGCATGATCAAAATGGTCGCCGACGATAAAACCGAGGAAGTGCTCGGCGTGTCAATGGTCGGCAACAGCGCGGGCGAAGTTATTCACGAAGCCGCGATGGCAATGCGCTTTCACGCCAGGATCAGAGACTTCATCGATCTGCTGCACGTCTATCCGACAATGGCCGAGGCGCTCAAAATCGTCGCGATTTCGCGTTTCAAAGACCCGGCGAAACTTTCCTGCTGCGTGGAATAGAAGTGTAATCGCGCCGCGCGGGAGACGGCCGAAGAGAAAGAGGCTGGCCAAACTGATTCCATAGGGCAGCCTGAGGATATTGCCCAGCCCGCTGTCTGGCTCTATTCACTCGCCCGATCTGCGATTCCTCCTTCAAGCAAAATGCAGCCGCGGAGAGTGTTGACAACCGGGACGTTTCGATTTATTAAACATTATATTTTAATGGAAGGATGAATGTGAAATGCCGAGACCAAAACAAAGGCCAGTCGCGTTTGCGGAATCTGATCTGATCTTAATGAAATTCTTTAAGGGGCTGGGGGATTCAACAAGGCTGCGGATTGTCCAGGCTCTTTTGGAAAGAGAACGGAATGTGTCGGACCTCATAAAGCTGCTCAAAATCCCTCAGGCCAACATCTCCAATCATTTAGCCTGCCTAAAATGGTGCGGCTACATTACGTCCCGCAAAGAAGGGACCAGCATCTATTACCAGATTACCGATGAGCGGGTGAAAAAGATCGTGGCATTAGCTCGAGCAATTATCGCGGACCATGCGGAGAATCTCTACGCATGCACGCGAATCAAGGACTAGCGGAGCGTGAATATGAATTTGGGCAATCTCAAAGCCGGACTGGTGAGCTTTTCCTCAGCTATCCTTGCCTCACTTTGCTGTTTATTACCTCTTGCGGTTGTGCTTTTAGGTCTCGGAAGCGGCGCTTTTATGACGGTTACTATGCAGTACCGGACCATCTTTTTGCCTATAGGCGTGATTGGACTGGCCCTCGGATACTATCTCTACTTTCGAGAAAAGCGTCGCTGTACGACCCTAAGCTGCGCCTTCATGGGCGGAAAAATTAATTTGTTTCTGCTGTTTTTTGCCAGTGTTTTAGTGGCAGGGGCCTTAGTTTTGGATATTTTCCCGGAACTCACATCGAACATCTTGCAAGGTGCTATGTAAATCTCGGGAGGATTCGCATGAAAAGGAAACTCATGGTTGTTGTGGGTCTGTCGATACTGTTAAGTGCTTGGTCGATATTGACCTACGCTCCGCGCAGCGACGCGAGTGAACCGGGCAGTCTCAAAACGGTGACCCTCCGGATTGAGGGAATGACGTGAGGGGCTTGCCCTCCAACTGTGAGGCGAGCCCTGGAGGGGCTCAACGGAGTGAAGAAAGCTGAGGTGAGCTTCAATAAGGAAGAGGCAGTGGTCTATTTTGAAGAAGGAAAGACAAACGTTAAGGAAATGATCCAAGCTGTCGGTAAAGCAGGATTTCGCGCAATAGAAAAACGAGGCCCCTGAAGATTTGGAACTGAAGGCTGCCATGGATGGAAACAAGTGTTTTAAGGCGGGAATCTGGGGGCTCGATCATCGCAGCCATCTGTTGTTTCACGCCGGTCCTGGTCATTGCGCTTGGGTTCATTGGACTGGCGGCGCTCACGCCATATTTGGATTACGTTTTATTCCCCCTTCTTGGGTTATTCCTGATCCTTACTTTCTACGGCTGGTTACAGCGGAGGAAAAACTGTTGACGGTACGGATTCTTAATTGAGAGAACGATGTCGTCGGACTGCTGTTCTGTTAGTAAAACAAGTCAGAAAGATACGGCCCTCTGCTCCCGCTGCGGTAAGAAAGGCAAGCCGGTCTCTCTAGCCACTGTTGGAGCAATGGCAAAGACTGAGGTAAAGGCTGCCAAACTAAGCGCCCAAGAGTACAAACTTTGCCGCAACGTTGACTGTCCGGTTGTCTATTATGCTGGGGAAATTGAGATGGAGAAGAGCGATCTACGAGTTCCCGTTAACTTCAAGGAACGAAACTACGAGGGTCCCGTCTGTTATTGCTTCGATCACACAGTGGCGAGCATTAAGGGCGAGATCCAAACCAAAGGTCATTCCACAGCGCAAGCAATGATCACCCACGAAGTCAAAGCCGGACGTTGTGCCTGTGAGGTTAAGAACCCTGCGGGGACCTTTGTCTAGGTGACGTAACGCGGGCCGTGCAGGCTGCCGTGACGGAATTAACAATGACAGGATCAGACACTGCGCCGGAAGACTGACGGCGCCGTGGCATACGCGCTGAGAATCTCGGCGTTATTTCTTTCTCGGGTCATCAGCGGAGTTCAGGTAGGTCAATCGCCACGGGCCGATGCCGTGCAGCTGGATGACGGTGTCTTCCTTGGTGTACCCGAACATCGGCGTGTTAGGCGGCATGATCGCGACGCTGCCCGGGCCAAGCGCGGTGGTCTTCGCCGGGTTGTAAGTGTCCCCGCTTGAGGGCCAAGCAGAAAACCGTCACGAGAACGGTTAGCAGGTCTGAGCATCAGCTTTTCTCTCGATATTTGCGAACTTACGCTGAATTGACGTCCACCTGAAGTTTTCGATTCCCCGGAACTCCAAACCTATGAAAGCCGTTTGTTATTTAAGTTCTCACTGGTTGGACTTGCGCCATTGTGTCTATATAGAATGGCGATGTGGCTAAAACGACCAAGGCTGAGAACGAGCGGGAAAAAGTTTTCCGTGAAGCTACGGGTCATCTGGATCATCTCTACCGCGTTGCCTTCCATCTCGCAAAGGAACCCGATGACGCCCAAGATTTGGTCCAGGAGACTTATTTGCGAGCAATGAACGGCTACGAACAGTTTACTCCCGGGACCAACATGAAGGCGTGGCTCACCAGGATTCTCTACAATTTATTTTTTGATCATTACCACCATAAGAAAAGATGGATCTCGGTAGCAGACGGCTACGTCGGCCAAAAAGAAGAGTTAAACTATTGGGAAATGGTCCTCACAGGCAATTCCGGACCCGAAGGCCACACGTTGACTTCAGAGCTGAATGGCAAAATCGAGGAGGCCTTACGAAAACTCTCTGAAGATTTCCGCGCGGCGATCGTTTTAGTCGATATGGCGGAGTTTTCTTATGCGGATGCAGCGGAAATACTCTCGTGCCCCATCGGTACAATCCGTTCCCGGATCTCCCGAGGCAGGAAGTTGCTGCACAAATATCTGAAAGATTATGTAGGAGCGAAACAAAAAACACAATGAACTGCGACGAAGCACGAGAACTAGTCACTGGTCTGATCGACAACGAACTATCCGGCCCCGAGCGATCATCAATACAAGCCCATCTTAAAGAATGCTCGAGGTGCCTGCGAGACTATGAGCTAGAGCGCGCTCTAAAGAGAGAAATTCACAAAGTTGGCGCTCGCATGACCGCGCCCGCGGAGCTCAAAAGAAAGATTTTAACTAATCATGGCTTGCTGCCGAACGACTCCGAGTCTCCCAACCCTTCGTCCACTCCGATCTTTCGTCCGTTTCGGCGTCCAGCTTTTGCTTTCGCCCTTCTTGTCATTGTTCTGTTGCCTATAATCTACTTCGTGCAGCCGCATGGCCAACCCATTTCTTTAGCGGCGCTGGAAATCCAAGAAAAGATTGCCGCAGGGGAACTTTCCCTGCGCAAGACGACAAGTCAAAATGAACTTAGGGATTGGCAGACTGGTGCTGTGGACGGCAAGTTTGCGCCGATGGAATACGATCTATCTTCCATGCAAGTTCAACCTGTAGGCGGCGTGGTCCAGGAAATTAATGGCCGAAAAATACTCGTCACCGTCTATACCGGGAACAAGATGTCGGTAACTTGCTTCACGTTTCTTGGGACAGAGCAAGATGCGCCAAGAGATGCCACAGTATTTTATGACCAAGGGAGAAAGATGAACTTTTATACGTTCTCCAGGAACGGATACAATGCGATTCTCCACCGTGAAGGTAAGGTGATCTGCATCTTAATGTCCGACATGCCCGCAGAAAAGCTCCTTGCGTTAGCTACGGGTAAGGCCGATAAGGTCTAGTCCGTTTCCCGCTCCTTTTTCACCGGCATCTCGGAAACAGCCAGTCATCCTTTCTCTGACTGATTCAGCCAGCGGGATCAGCTAAACCTGCAGGAGTAACTAGAGCAACCGGCAAGCTCGATGAGGCGATTGATTCCTTTGTCATCGATAACGGGTGCATGCAAGCCTTGACGGTCAACCAATGCGCGTGCCGCCGAATAATCGAACTGAACGTCTTGTTCTAAATATTCCTTGTAAGGATGCAACATTTTTTCGAGTCTCGATTCGAGCGGGGATGGATCAGACAGCTCTTCTCTGGGCTCGAGAACGCGCAGACCTCGTAAGCCGAGACGCGCGCTCACAAGCTCTGCCACAGCATTCTGAGTCGGAGGATTTGCAGCAACAAGATGAAACGTTCCGCCTGCAGCTTCCGTATCCTCCGTCAATTGTGCAATCGCGGACACAACGTATTCAACCGGGACGATATTGAACCGGGCATGTGGCGATCCGTGAATACGAACAAGAGTATCTCTACTAGCTGCGATATGGGCCAGATCAACCAGCATTCGGAGGAATGCCAAGAGCAAGTTCGAAGGCGCCCCACCCATCGTTGCGGGCGCTGGTCCAACAACGATGCTAGGCCTTAAAATCAGCAAATCGACCTCAAGCTCGCGGCACGCTAGTTTGAAAGCGATTTCCGACTGCAGCTTCAGCCGTTCATACGAATTGTGAAATTCCTGACCAACGTCGGTTTCATTTTCGCTCACCGGTCCTGAACGCCGCCCGCAGACAAACGCCGTAGAAACATGAGACCATCTGCGCAGGCCTCGGGCTGCGAGCATTCTGAGGAGGGCAAGCGGTCCGTCAATCTGAATCATTCGAATCGAGTCTCGCTCGCCGGCCGAGAAAGAAGTTTCACCGGCGCAGTGAATAACAGTATGGACGGTTGATCGCAGCCGCGTAAGGTTCTTTTCTAGACTGGTAGGATATGCGAGATCTCCCTCCACCACCTCTACTCGGTTAGATATTTCGCCAAATATTTCTGCCAGCCGCGCGTCCGCCGATAGCCCTGCACGGCGCCGCGCCAAGACCACCACGCGCCTACCAGCGACCAAGAGCCGCGGAACAAGATGCCGGCCGATGAAACCCGTGGCGCCAGTCACGAGGATGGTGGTATCTGATTCCTGTAACACAGCCAGAATCCTTTAAGGTTTGAGGCTCCGCTCTCCCCATGCATCCCAGTGCCCGGCATACCGCTGGGTGTCCAGTCTGAGGGAATGGAGCAAAAGAACCCATATGATAAAAGCAAAAGCGCGCCACGGGCCCCAGGTGAGGAAACGCCGCCCTGACGTGATCAGAGGGAGTGGAATGACTTTCGTCCGGCCCAGCTTCTTTAATCTTTGGCTAAAGTCCAAATCCTCCATGAACACGTCTCGATAACCGCCAAGGGAACGAAAGATTTCTGCGCGCACGAAGATTCCCTGGTCGCCATAATAATTGCGCGTAAAAAAATATCGCCTCCGGTTGATCCAGCTGATGAGTCTCAGGCTCCAGACGGTTTCCTCAAAGCAGTGCTCGAAAGCTCCTCCGACGACCCGTCCGTCCTGCGAAGCGCCTTGGATCTCCGCCATAGCATCCAGCGGTGGCAGGGAATCCGCATGCAAAAAGAAAAAGACATCGCCGGCGGCTACGGCGGCGCCGGCGTTCATTAAAGCCGATCGCGTCGAACGCGCAGGCCAGATAATGTAACCGCGGCCGGCTACGGCATTTTCCGTTTCGTCCTTTTTCCCCGACGCGGCCACAATAATTTCCGCTGTTTCGATACCGCGCAAGCACTGTAGATGATCGAGCGTGAGCCGAAGCGCTGTAGCATCATTTCGCGCAGGGATAATCACCGAGATCCACGGATTCATGGCAGCACACTCAGGCAAGCAGTTTGTTCGGCGAGACCGGAATAGGAGCGCGTGATGGCTCACCATTTCCAGGCAGTTGCCAGGTTAGTCGCTGCTTCTTAAACGGCATCATCAGAACATGAACCAGACCGATTTCTCTCCTATCACGGTAAGCCGGCACGCCGATCGTGATCTCTTCCTGCGGCACATTGAGATTCAACGTCCCGTGAAGCATGTCCCACAGCGTGAGCCCGCTGGAAAAGTTGGATTCCTCTTCAGCACGGATAATAGAATGATGAACACCGTGCATTCGGGGCGTAACGATAAAACGGCACAGCCGTTGTTCGAACTCGATCGGCAATCGGACATTTGAGTGATGAAAAAGAATCGAAAGCATCAGAGCGGTCTGCCAAATCGAAAACGCCATAGGTGAGACTCCGATGATCGCAATCTGCGCCGCGCGCCAGGGCACGGAAAGGATGAGTTCGCTGAAATGAAAGCGTAGGGCCGTCGATGCGTCAAGGTCGAGATCAACGTGATGCGGCAAATGAAACCGCCATATCAGCCCTGAACGATGCATAAGCCGGTGCCATATGTAGAGAGTGTAATCCATTAAGATGACCGCCAGCCCGATCTCGAGCCAACCCGGTAATGAAAACTGCTTCAGAACTCCGAGCTTTCGCCGCTCCACAGTCCGGGAAAGCGGCTTCACGACGGGGTTTTCGGCGACAGTCACCGCGAGGGCGCTGGAAACCGACAGGGCCAGGTTCCGTGCCGCGCGTCTGAGCTTGGTCTCGACCGACCGTCGTAAAGGCCGGCGCAGCTCCAGCACAACCAAAAGACAAAACTCGCCGACAACTAGGAGACCCGTTACCCAGCCAGGCATCTTAGCGTCCGTCGGCCTTATTTTTTTGCGACAACACGCAAGCGGCGTCCCGCGCTTCGGGAAGGGTCAGCGCCGCAATGGCGAGATTGCTCAGCGCTCCCGATATGCAGTAGCCACACCATGCCTTCTCCTTGGCGGGCATCTGGTAGAAATACCAACCGGCCGCCACCGCTTCGACCGCCGCTTTCGCGGCAGCGAAGATCGATAGCCACGGGTGCTTTCGCGCCCGATCAACGCCGCCGTAAGCAGCGATCGGAATGTTTAAGGCGAGAGAGGCGAGTGAAACCGGACCGTCCGGCAAGCCGAAACGATAAGCGGTATCGGACGAATTGACTCGATCCGAATCGAAGTTTCCGACGGGCGGGTCCGGCAAGTGTCTTACGATTCCTGTTTGAAGCAGGGTCACGGCCGTCATGCTAGCGATCCCGGCAAGCGAAGCGACGATTACGGCTCGGCGATTTTTCAAATCTGAGCTATTTCCTTCTTGAAGCTCTTTGCACAACTGCTGCGTATCCATGAGAATTTCCTCCTTGCAACAATGATTCGACCGAGCGGTCAAAAGCCTACTTATTCTTGCCCAGTTCCGCTCAGCGAAGAGTGTAGAAAGCCCCCAAAATAGTCCCAAACACAACGTGTGCAACGACGACCGAAATCGGGGTTTGAAAACCGTAATTGAGCGCCAAAAACCCCGGAGGCTCTAGCTGGCGCATGAGGCTTGGACCCTGTTGTTCGCTCGCCATCCGAGGATGGATTCCGGGCATGAGCCGCATGCCGGCGGTTAGAACGAAGGCAGCATGGACAAAGCCAGTGAGAGCGCCGCGCCACCATGTCGCCTCACCCCAGAGATAAAAGGCCGCCACGTAGATCAAAGAGAAAAGCCACCCGTTCATCAAGTGCAGCAAAAAACCGATAAGCTTGGCGCGGTCTCGGCTAGGCGTAGACATGGTTCCAAGCATGTAAGGGATATTCATCCGCGTGAAGCCAAGCCCCTGGCTTCCCGCCATCAACGTCGTGAGAACAACCGTGGCGACAAACCCCCAGAGCAGCCAACTCCCCCAGTTCATAGGCGCGCCTCCGGGATCGGCGTAGGATTTTTCACTGGGATGGGGCGCTCCAGCGGCTCCTGGCCTTCCAGGCGCTTCGCCAGCGAAAGGGCAGCGTTGATGAGGCCCACATGGGTGAACGCCTGAGGAAAATTTCCCAGCGCGCCGCCGGTCTCCGGGTCGATCTCTTCCGCGAACAGACCGAGGTCGTTTGCGTAGCCGACCAATCGTTCGAAGACTTCCCGCGCTTCCTGAGCACTGCCGCCGCCAAGAGCCAGATATTCCGCTCCCCAAAAGCTGCAAATGCCGAATGCGCCCTCGCCCGGTGATTCTGCAGTGCGATAGCGGTATAAGAGACCATCACCCGCTCCCAGGCGCTCGCGAATACGAGCATAGGTCTGGCGCATCCGGTAGGATGACGCCTGATCAAACCCGTACCACGGTAACAGCAGAAGGCTTGCGTCAAGCTCGGCCCCATCCAACTGCGCTGCGTAGCTTTCCAAGCCCGGATTCCAGGCATGCTGCTCGATTTCGCGACGAATCTCTTCCCGATTTTTGTGGAAGTAATCGATCGGCGCTTCTGGAAGATGGCCGCGAGCGTGAAGCTCCAAAAGGCGGTCCAAAGCCGTCCAGCAAAGGACTCGCGAGTGGGTGTTGTGGGAACCTCCCGAACGCGGCTCCCAGATACCTTCATCTGGCTTTTGCCAGTTGCGGCAGACATAGTCGCCGAAGCCACAGATCATCTTGCGCGTCTCCCGATCCAAGACGCCGTCGCTGCCGACGAAATGCGTCAGCGCATCGATGACCTCGCCGTAGACATCGAGTTGCAGCTGTCCGTCGGCCGCATTGCCGATCCGCACCGGGCGTGAGAAAAAGTATCCGGCGAGATGATCTAGCGTCCGCTCTGTCTCGGGGGCGTTACCGTAGACGTCATAAAGGATCCGCAACTCGGGACGCGTGAGCCGGGTCGAGTGCAGCAGCCAGCTTACAAACGCTTCAGCCTCCTCGGCGCATCCCAACCCGAAAAGCGCGCGCACCGTCAAAGAAGCATCGCGCAACCAGCAGAAACGGTAATCCCAATTGAGGTCTCCGCCGATGCGTTCGGGAAGCGATGTCGTCGGCGCAGCCACGATGGCGCCCGACGGCGCGTAGAACAGCAGCCTTAACACAAGAGCGCTCCGGATCACGGCATCGCGGCCGGGCCCGTCGTATTTTAACCGTGACGCCCAATGCTGCCACCAGTTTATGGATCGCGCGATAGCCTCGCGTGATCTCTCACCCAGCGGCGGCAGGACCGCCAGCCAGTCCACTGCGAAAGTGAGTGAGAAATCGATTGTTTCACCCGCACGTAGGCGGACTAAGGCATACGCCGTTCCATCCTCTCGCGAAGTTAGAGGAACGCTGGATCGGAGAGTGAGCAGACCATGGCCTGTTTCAACTCGGAGTCCAAGGCCGCGGTCATCTTGCAGGCGCGCGCGTCCCTGAGCGTACCGAGGCCGCGGCTCGAAAACGACCTCCATCTCGACTTCCCCTTTCTCGCACTGGACGAAACGCAAGATTTCATGCTCGGGAACAAGGAGCTTGTCTTTCTCCTCGTCTGAGGCTACAGGCATGAGATCGGTGAGCAACAGAGAACCTGTTTCGGTCTTGAACCTAGTCTCCAGAACGTTTGTCTCGCCTACATACCGCCGTTCCGTCTTAAACGGAGCAGTCGGAGCGATCCGCCAACGGCCGGCTTGCGGGTCAAGCAGAGCACCAAATATGGAGGGGCTGTCGAACCGCGGCCAACAGAGCCAGTCCATCGATCCATCACGGGACACCAGCGCCGCCGAACGGCAATCGCCGATGATCGCATAGTCACTGATAGGTTTACATCCGGTCTTATTTGAGCCACTCACAGTTGTATCTCTGAATGTCGCAAAATAATCTTTCCGTAGCCGTTAACATCGACACAACTTCGCAAGTTCCCGGAACGGCGATTTTTCATCACCTTTCGGCG
Source organism: Binatia bacterium (assembly GCA_040877705.1). Taxonomy (GTDB): domain Bacteria; phylum Desulfobacterota; class Binatia; order UBA9968; family UBA9968; genus WHTF01. The sequence continues at coordinate 26,445 of JBBDNJ010000066.1, forward strand.
CATCAGCGAAAACTCACTGCTAACTTATCGCAATATCATGGGCCTCCGAGTTTTCCCTTTCTTCCGGTGCCTTTGAAAAGCAAAGCCAAAGCCGGCAATGCAAGTAGGCCAGTAATCCGAAAGACTTGTATATGCGGAGCGGCTCTAAGAAACGGACGAAGCCACGAAGTTCCATGAGCGACGAGGAGAACACTGCGTCCCATGGCTTGTTCGAAGTCCGCCACCGCCTGATTACCCGCTCGCTCAAGAACGCGCGTCGTCTCGCTCATCCCATGCAGCATCGGAATTAGCGTGCTTAAATTTTCGCTCGGGCTGACTTCTTTGCCGTTCTCCTCGGCACTTAGAAGTGAAGTCAGAGACCGTCTTAGCGCTAATTCCTCCGCCCAGAGGGCGCGGAAAAACACGCGTCCCTCTCTGTCGATCACATAGAGCATATTCGGTTGCTGACCGTAATTCCGGTGAATCGTTCCCTCTAAATCATCGACCAGGACCGTGGCTCCGATCCCTTCTAACTCGGCGATGGCCTTTGCGTCGCGTATTTTTTGCTCCAGTGTTTTATGCGCGGGATAGCGCTCGCCAGGATGCGCCTCGCGCACATAAACCAGGAAAAACTCCACGTCTCGGCCTTGAAAATCCTTTCGCACCCGCTCCATCCCGGATGGAGCGGCCCTGCGCGCGCCTCTTTCTCCGTCAGGCCCACACGGCCAAGCTGCGGATCCATGAAAATCGTATACGGCACCTGCCGGCCGTCGATCCTTGCATTGCCACCTTGCAGCACATTGGCTTGGATGATGCGAAAATCATCGTACGAGATGTGAGTGAAAGCGGGACCAGGCTTGATATCTCCGATCGCGTAAATGCCCGGCACATTCGTTTCAAGCCGCTCGTTTACTTTCACATAGCCCTTCTCGTCCGTTTCGACGCCGGCTGCGCCGAGATTGAGACGGTCCGTATTGGGCCGGCGACCGGCTGCGATCAGAAGATGAGAACCTCTGATCGTGACTTCGTTGTCATGGCCGCTTAGCGTTAGTTGAGTCTCGCCTTTTTGGTTCTTTTCAACACGGCTCGCCTTTACTTGAAGCCTCACATCGATGCCATCTTCTGTCAGGATCTTACCGACCTCTTCTGCTATATCGCTATCCTCACGACCTAGAAGTTGCTCCCCACGCTCAATGATGGTGACCTGGCTACCGTAGCGACGAAACATTTGGCCAAACTCGATCGCGACGTAACCTCCGCCGACGATGACGAGATGTTTCGGCAAGCTATTGAGTCCCATCACTGACGTCGAATCCAGAAACGAAACTTGGTCCAGCCCATCGATCGGCGGAATTACCGGCTTCGCACCTGTGTTGATGAAGATCTTTTCGCTTCCAAGGTGAAGCGCCTCGCTGCCGGCGCGTTCAATTTTTACCGTGCGCGCACCGATGAAACTCGCCTCGCCCCTGATAAGATCCAAATTCTCGGTACTTTCGACACTCCCCTCCGCTCCTTTTCGAAAGCGCTCGACGATTCCCTGCTTTCGATCCCTGACCTGAGCCATGTTTACTTTGACGCTACCAGTCTCGACTCCGTAATCGCTTGCCCGCCGGGCAAGATAGGCCACACGTGCGCTTGCGGCCATGGTCTTGGTCGGCGTTCAGCCATAATTGACGCAACTCCCCCCTACATGGTGTTCCTCGACCACCGCCGTTTTGAGCCCCGCCCTCGCCAACGTCATCGAGAGGGGTTTTCCCCCCTGGCCGGTGCCGATGACGATCGCATCATAAGTTTGCTCAGCGGCCATCTTGTGCTCCTTTGGCTAAACCAATTCCAGAGACGTGCTGATGGCGATCGCGCCTTCAAGCGACCGGGCAACCGGGCAGTGCTTCGCGTGGATCTCGTGTATGCGTTCGATCGTCTCCCGCTGATCCTCACGCGCTTTGAGCCTATAGCGCACATGAACGCACCGGATCACAAGGACGTTTCCTTCGAGCTCAATCTCGCCGGTTGCGTTTGAAGTAAGCTTGTCGTTGCTGGCATCGATCTGGCGCGCCTCCAGCGCGCCTCCGAATGTCCCGGTGAGTCAACCCGCGGCTGCGGCTACCACGTAATCTAAGGTCGTGGCATGCGGAGGATAAGCATTCGGTGAGATCTTGTAATGTTCGGCGATCTCGGAATGGACGCCAAAGACAACAGGTTCTTTCTCCGCGGGTAAATAGGCAAGCCGCATGGGACCAGCTTTCCGTTTAATCCGCACGCGCGACGTATAGACGACTTGATTTGATCCAGGCATCCCACCCCTTCTGAGGCTTAAACAATTTGCCTCTTGTTATCGTTCCTTGCGGCTCCATTAACGAAGCGTACAGTGCTCCAAGTCCAGAATTTTCTCGGCCACGCGTGCAAGCATGTACCAGGAGCGCTGGTGAGTCTGCGGCGCTTGCGCATCGCCGGCGTAGCTGTCCAGCAAGACGTATTCAGTCCCCAAGGACTGAAGCATTTCAAAATCCCCGCGCACCTGGTCAAGCGTGCCCTCGCCGGCCACTCTCTCATCCTCTGCGAGCGGCGAATCAGTCAGACGCAGCTTGATTCTTGGACACAGAGTGGGAACGGGTTTACCCTCTCGCTCAGCAATCTCTCGAAGGCGGGGAAGACCTTCGTCCTTGAGCCAGCCGACGCGGACATACAGCGGATGCCAGGCATCGCCGTAGCGCACTGCGCGGCGAAGCGCGGCTTCACTGATACCGCCGATCCAGATCGGCGGATGCGGCGATCGTAGGGGCATGGGCCCCGTGTGGACATCCTCAAATGAAACGAACCTGCCTTCGTATGTCGCGATATCGCTGCCCCAGAAGGCTTTGATCGCCGCCAGGTAGTCATCCGCCACCGCGCCACGCTGCTCAAAAGGCACTCCGAGGACCTTGTACTCTTGCTGTGCCCAGCCTACGCCAACACCCAAGATGAATCGCCCATTCGAGAGGCGGTCGATATTGCTCCCCATTTTCGCAGTATTCAGAGGGTGGCGATACGGAAGGATGAGCGCCGACGTGCCCAGTTCAACTTTGGTGGTATTGCCGGCGAGCCACGCAAGCGTTATCAAGGGGTCGTAGAACGGCTCTGGATACTGAGCCTGGACGTCAGGAGTTAGAGCCACGTGATCCGAGATGGTAAGCAAATGATAGCCCAGCGCCTCGGCGAGCCGCGCGGAGCGTACGATTGACTCCGGACTGGCTCCGGGACCAAAGTTGAGGATGGCTACACCAACTTTCATGGACTGCAAATTATCCTTTTAAGGTCGACGTCGGGTCTATCGATCATATCGATCCGGCGCTGGTGCCGACCCGCCTTAAACTGCGCCGTTAACCACGTTTCGAGTATAGGCCAGAGGTCGGACTCGGAAATAAGACGCTCGCCGAGCGCCAACACGTTGGCATCATTGTGCTGTCGCGCTAGCCGCGCCGACTCGACATTCCAGCAAACTGCGCAACGCACGCCGCCTACTCTATTCGCCACAATCGCCTCACCGTTTCCCGAACCGCCCAAGACGATGCCCCGGTCAAACAATCCTGAGCCACAGGCCGGACGAAAATCGGATAGTCCACCACCTCTTCAGAGTGTGTGCCGAAATCGCCGACACTGTGCCCCCGAGCGCTGAGGCCTGCCTTCAGAGGTTCCTTGTATCTAAAGCCAGCGTGGTCGGAGCCGATCGCTATTTTCATGGCCGTAGGATTACGCCTCGCTTTCATGAAAGCTAAACCGGGACCTGCGAGCAGCTTCCGGGCCGTCCAGCATTACCTTAATCAGGCTGACGTCAAGTAAGAGATCGGGCACCAGGCGATATCGAAAAACCGCGCAGATCGCACTGATCTCTCGTAACTCGGCGGAAGAGGAAACCGCCTCCTCTGTCGCGGAATTCTTCCAACCGGGCGAACAGCTTTCTACCGCGCGCAAGGCCTGCTCAAGCACAGCCTGCTTTCGCGCCTCATACCTTGGCGAGGCGACTAGCGGTTTTATCCTTTCCCAAACGCCCAGAAGAAACACTGGCCAATGGCCCAGCGACCGATAATAGGTCGCGACTCCCGGATGGCCGTGGCGCTCCTTGATGTCTTCGAAGATCGCGCTTAGCGTCCCCTTCGATTCCGCGGGATTCACCATAGGGATGCTGACCGTGCCCTGGGCGACTCCAGGCGGGATCTCTTGAGCGCAACCCGCTGCATCTGCTCCGGTTGCCCGGACGTTCCTCGTAAAGCCCTCATGGAAAGCCGTGGCGACCAGGAGAAGCTTGGGCAAGAGATAGTGGATAGTGTCTGTAAAGGCCCGGATCCTAGAAAGATCCGCCGAGGGCGGCCAGTCCAAACCGGCGGAGTTAGGCGCAGGATCTAAGAGGGCCGCCGAGCGGAGATCGTCGGCCGATTGCTCGAGCTTCACTGTACGGAAGCATGGGCCGACTCCATTCCACGCTGAGATGAGATAGGGCGGGTAGTTCGCGAGCACGCGAAAGAAGAAATTGACGATGGGAACACGAAAAGTATTCTTGATCTCGTCATACGTGGCGCGGATTCGATCGTCCGCCTGATCCGGCATGATTTCGGGCAGACGTGAAACCAGTTCCATGCCTAGATCAATTTCTTCGGTTCGGACAGCTTCCATCCTCGCCCTCGCTTCAGCGCTCAACTTCACGATGAATGAGTGGGCGCATCTTGCTCATGAGCTTTTCCATTCCGTACATCACGTTGCCCATCTCGCGTCGAAAATCCTGCTTCGATTTCTCGCCACCGCGGGCAACGGCATGATCAAACTCAGCTGCTCCATGCATTAGCGGGATGATCAAATTTTCCTGCTGGCCTAAATTTACCGGATCTTCGCCCGCCGCTTCCCGCCGCAGAAGCTCTCCGATCCGCTCGCGAAGAAGTCGTTGCTGACCGACCCAGAGCGCGCGGAACGCCACCCGCCCCGTTCGATCAATCAGGTAAGCGGAATTCGGCAAAGGTCCGTACTCTCGATGAACCGTACCGTCCACCGCATCCACCGCAACCGTCCATGGAACTTTGTCCTGTTCAACCCAATCGCGGGCGTATCGCATTTTTTGTTCCTGACCAGTGTGGTGGGGATAATTCTCACCTGGATGCGCTTCGCGAACGTACACCGAGACAAATTCTATGCGATCACGAAAATCAGCGTAGAGGTTTTTGAGGCCAGGCCTAGCCCCTGCTGTCATCGGTCAAGTGATGGAGCCGAATTCAAGTAGCACGGGGCGTTTACCGCGGTAATTACTCAAGCGGAACCTTCCACCCTGCACCGTCGGCAAGTCGAAATCCGACGCGATTTCCCCCGGCTCGGGTCCGCCTCTAAAGTGCATATCTTCTTTCATCATGTGCCGGCGGAAAGTGTCATAGTTGTATGCTTCCGCAACCATAGATTTCAACCTCCTGTTTTTCCGCAAACCCGAGCTGGGGAACCCGAAGGATCTTTATGCGTGTCTCTCTCTCCTTTGATATTGCGCATGTTCCGAGTGTCCGGAGTGAGCCTGCTCTCCGGCCATGGCACCTAGAATCGCGCCGTAGATGATGTGCCCAATCAAACTGCCCATAACAGACATCATCGGCTGGGGCGAATTTGCGGAGAAAAACCCCATCCCCATCATGGGCATCACCATAACTTGCGCTAAAAGAAAAAGGATTAGAGCCCACTCGGTTCCTCGGACCCAAGGACTTCCCGCTAGGTATGGATAAAGCAGATATGCATAGATCAACGGGAATATGATTGTCCCATTGATAAAATGAAGGATCATTCCGGTCCACCACGGACCGGTCCACGGTTGAGGCATCCCGCTGGTGAACATAGACCCCAACATCGCGGCGATGTCCATTTTAGGCATACCCATCACTGGCGCCAAGTACATCATCATGGTCATCACCAAAGTGGCGACGAACCCTGCTCCGATTGCTTTGGATACTTTTACGTTCTCCATGGTTTGCCTCCCTTTTTGGTTAGATTGGTCTTTGCCTCTTAAGTTATAACCGCCACAAAGGTGGTATGGTTCCCGTGATCTGCTTTTTTTCCAAAGACTCGCATTTAATCCTCATACACCACCGTCAAATTGCGAGTAGGGAAGGCGCCGTATGCCATTGTCGGCCTTACTCTGAAGATCTTCGTGCCATACAGAACCTCTCCGACTGGCTTCGCCAACTGGAGCAGTTTTCAGCGGAATGGAATACAGCTTTACGCATCTTGCTGAATTGAAGGCGAGCGCGAACTGTAGAGCTTATCCAGACTGCTTTTGTCAGGCCCCCGCCTCGCCTGACGTTCGCTTCTCGCGGGCACTGCGGACCACCCCATCTTGCTTACTACGAGCTTTGGCACATTGATGAAAACAGTACCGTCGGACCGTTTAACGACTGCGTCCATCGGTATGTAAAGGTCCTCCTGAAAAATAATTCCTTTCGGCACAACCATGTAGGATTCAGTGTCGTCGGTCTCTTCTATAAACTTCTCAACGGTCCCGATTTTTGAATTATCGGAGCCACGTACGACCTCCCCGACATGCACTCTTCTTGAATCTCCCGACGTGCTTACAGCAGCCAGGAAGTCGTCTACTTCCATCACCGCATTGGCTATCAACGGATAGTTGACATGGATAGAAGCCTCATAGGCCGGCAAGTTTTCCGCGCCAATGGCATTGGACAGGAAAGTCACGTCATACCCATGTTCCATTGCATGGCGACCAGTAGACTCGCAGCAGAGGTTTGCGGTCATTCCCGCTATTACCAAATGGGTAATGCCCATGCGTTCAAGGTGGTCGGGTAGATCGGTTTCAAAAACATCGATGCTCTTGTGAGGAAGCAAGACGATTTCATTCTCCCGGGGTTGAAGCTCGGGGTGGAAATCGGCGCCCCAGGTACCGGCTAAAAACATCTTCTTCTCGAACATGATCCGGTTTATTCCACTCCGCCGTTGCAGTTGCCTTTCTGTGTAGTCCCCTCGGTGTAAGCCATGGGACCAAAAAGGACGGGCACATTGCGAGCACGCGCTCCCCCAATGGCACGTTTCAAATTACTGACAACATCGTTCATGGTAACTGTGGTTTTGGTCATCTCCCAACCGGCTCCGCCGTCGGACAAGAAATCGTTCACAGGGTCAATCACTAGAAGAGCGGTTCGATCAGGTTCGAAGCCAAGATTGATTTCATCTTTCGCCAAATAGACCGGCGCACTTTCATCACCACGATCTCTCCTAGTCGCTTCCATTTTTTAGCTCCTTTCCGTTTAAACAGTTCGGTTCGTTTTCTGCTTCTTGCTGCAACCCGTAGCCTTCTCCCTAAATGCTGTTCCGCAAATGCTGTTCCGCCACTTTCATTTTAAACTTCATGTTCTCCTTTTTTCATTTACATGATCCCGGTGTGTTGCTTAACGTTTCACCCCGATTAAGTGACGGGCCACTTCATCAGGACTATCAATCATCACAAAGTGCCGAGCGTCCTTGATGCGCACCAACTCCGCGCCCGGAATGTCCGACGCGAGTCTCTCTCCATGCTTCACAACTTGAAACCGGTCCTCTTCGCCCCAGATGATCCGTACCGGCACCTGAATTTTCGGCAGCAAACTCGTAATCTCGGTTGTCAGATTGGTATTGAGCGCCGCGGCATTGCGGATGAGGGAAAGTTTGCCGACTTCCGTTGAGTACGGAGCCAAGACCCCATCCAGAAGCTCATCGCTTGGCGTGGACGCAAAACCTTGCTTGAGAGCCTTTTTCATCAGTGTGAGAGCCGTCGAGGCGGAGAGCTTGTGATAAGCTTCGGGATGGCCGAATTGCAGCATCGCCTCGATGGGCCACGAGTCGTAGCAGACCGTATTCATGACGCAAAGCCGGGTAACTCGTTTCGGAAAGAAAACCGCCAAGCGTAGCGCGACTCCGCCGCCGATATCGTGCGCCACAAAGCTTGCTTGCTGGAGACTTAGCTTGTCGAGCCAGGCGTCGATCATCTCCGCCTGCCGCGTTATTGAACGGTCGAACCGATCGCTTCTATCCGAATACCCGAAACCGAGTAGATCGGGCACCAAAACACGATGCGTTTGTGCGAGAGCGGGGATCAATCCTTGCCACAGATAACCCCACGTCGGTATGCCATGCAGCAGCACGAGCGGATCGCCCGAGCCTTCGTCGATATAGCTTACGAAGCGGTCGCCGATTTCAACCACTCGCTGCCGGGCTTGAAATTCGCGCCAGTTCATCCGCGAGATCATCTTCTGTACTCACGGCGCTCGGCCGGGAAGGGCGAGCGTGAGAGCGCCTCTGCGGAGTCCCAATCCAGTTCAAGCAACGCGATATTGATAATCAGTCCTGGTAAGAGCTTTTCGAAAGATTCGGTCTTCTCGAACACCTCCTCGCCTTCGCCGATTTCTTTCACCTTCTCCATCGATAAATCAATGGCGTAAGGCAAGCTGAGCGCCAGCTTGCGGGCGGTCTCGCGCAGTTCAGCACTCACTGTACTGTATTCTTCCCGCTGTACGATAGGCTTTAAGCCGCTCCATGCGGCAGCCAGGTAGTCCGGCCAAAGGGCCAACGTTCGATAATCGCTGTTGATCGACTGAAGCGAGAGAGTGCGCTTGATTTCCGCAAAAATTTTCTTGACAAGCTCGTCATCCGGCTTCTCAGAGACCATTTCCATCGGATACATGCCGGCCGGGACGCCGCGCTCGATAAGCTCGACGTCTGATTGCGCCGCTCCGCCTCTAAGTTCTTCGCCGATGAGCGCCAACCGCACGGCCGATGTCAGCACGAGCAGCTTGGGATTGATGTAGTGATACAGAGCGAGCGCTTTTTGTATTTGGTAGCTCTGACTCTCTCCGAGAGGCGATCGGGCTTTAATATCAAGTCTGCCCAGCTGACCCGCAATTCTGACGGCTTCAGCACGGACTTGGTCGGCAGCATTCTCAAAGACTCTCGTTTCGAGATTTGCCCGAGTGGCATCCCACATCACCGGGAGGAACTTCCCGTAACCGCCCCACGTACGAAAGTTTAAGTTTACCCCTTGTATCTGTCTGATCTCATGATAGACGCGTTCGAGCTCCCCTGTTGCCTCGTATTCCGCTACCGGTTTGGGCTTGCGTATTCGCATGTTTGGTCCACCGCAGTTCGAGCCTGGATCGAAGACACAACCACGCATTCCACGTGCCAATACGAAATAGTCTCATTTTACGATAACGATTATTCATGATGGGACGTAATTCCTCTTAGAAACTCCGATTTTTGAGACAGAGTTCTAGGAATAAATTTGCGGAAACTTTTCTGCTTTACTAGATGTTTGAGTTAAGATGTGGACGTGAGTGATCGCGATGAGAAACGGATTGGTCGAACTTAAAGCCCCACGGTGCACTACAATTGGGTGATCGATACATACGACAGCATTCGAATCCAGCAACAAACCAGACGGGGTCCGGCAACCCCGGACGTGTCCAGCTTTCGTTACACGTTTAACAATTGATTTATCAAACTTGGACTCGACCTGAGTCTGCCGACTCGGCTTTTCGTTTCTTAAAGAACTGGATATGACTTAAGGCGTCGGCAGCCGTGATTCGGCCGACCGGCCCGATACTATAAGAGGCATCAACTACTTTTTTATCTGAATCCAAAACGAAATTCGCGGGCTGTATGATCTTTCTCCGCTCGTCCCAAAAAGCACCGATCTTCTTCGCATCTCCGGGCGCTTCAAGGCCGTATGCAACGGGAAACTTAAGTTGCAACTTTTCGACGGTCTCCCTGGCCTTGTCCAATGGATCTACAGATAAAGCCACAATATCGACGTTTTCTTTCTTGAATTCGTCAATGTGTGATTGGAAGTCGGCCAACTGCCGATTACAGTAACGTCACCAACCCCCGCGGTAGAATATTAGCACTGAGTACTCGCCCGCCAAAATCATGAGGGAGATTAAGGGTCCGTCCATCCACGGTCTGAACTCTATACTCGGGAAAAAGGTCACCCACATTTAATTGTCCTGCCATAGTTACTCCTCTCATGCGTACACGTTCTTAACTATCACGCGCGTTGTTGAAGATTTTCTAAGGTCTCTACTTGAAGAATCCGTCGCGATCCAGTTTTTCTATAAAGGTCTTATCGACCAGGACTTCCGGCTTGAACTGCTTCGCGCGAGGATCTTCTTTAGCCAGTTCGTCGAGGATAAATTGAATTCCATCGATGGTCGGATAGGGCACCCTTGGAATGATGCTCAAGTGATTGTCGTACGATTCTGCAATAGAATCGCGATCCATTCGCCGCAGATATTTGGCCATGACGTCCAAAGTTCCTTCCCGGTTGCTGTGGAAATAAAGAATGGACTCGCTGTAGGCACGTAAAAAACGCTCGGTGATGTCTGGATTCGATCGAACGTAGGATCGCCGGGCTGCGATAGCAACGTGTTGGACGTTGAGCCCAAGTTCCCGCAGGCTGGCGAGGCGATGAAACCCTGCCTTTCGAGCGGC
>JBBDNJ010000067.1:0-7073 GCA_040877705.1 Binatia bacterium
CGAGCGCTTTGGTAAGCGCGGCTTCCGTGTACCGGCCGGGGGCCTGGGTCGTGTGTTCCTTCGCCGTCATGTCGAGGCACTTGAGCAACTCGCCGACGTCCACGTGCGGCAAAACGATCTCCTGATCGGCCAGCTCGGCCTCCGGCGAATCGCTGCCTTCGACGTAGGCCCGCAGGTAGCCGGGGAAGTCGATCGTCTTGCCGCTCACCTGGAAGACGCAGCCCTCGCCTTCGATGGTGACGGTGATGCGGCGGCCGCGGGCATCGGCCATCTGGCTCGCCATGGTGCGCTTCCAGATCAGCTCAAAGATCTTGAACTCGTCCGCGTTCAGCTCGTTGCGCAGGATGCCCGGCAGCTCGAAGGGATGACCGGCGGGGCGAATGCCTTCATGTGCTTCCTGCGCGTTTTTGACAGTCGATTTATAGGTGCGGGGCTCGGCCGGCAAATATTCGTTGCCGTATTCTTCGGCCACCAGCCGCCGCGCGTCCTCGACCGCGACCTTGGCCAGGTTCGTCGAATCGGTCCGCATGTACGTGATGTGGCCGTTCTCGTATAGGCTCTGCGCGACCTGCATGGTGCGGCGGGCGGTGAAGCCAAGCTTGCGATTCGCTTCCTGCTGAAGCGTGCTGGTCGTGAACGGCGGATACGGCCGCGACGTGTATGGTTTTTCTTCGACATTCCCCACGCGGAACTGGCCGCGGCGAATCCGTTCGGCGAGCGCCGCTGCGGCCGGGCCATCAAGCAGCATCAGCTCGGCGTTCTTCAGCTTGCCCGTCGAGGGGTCAAAATCCTTGCCGGCGGGGATGCGGCGGCCGTCTACCGAAACGAGTTCCGCCTTGAGCTCTTGGCCGTTGGATTTTGCGAATTGTCCGATTAAGTCCCACCAGGTTGCGGAGACGAAGGCCATCCGCTCGCGTTCGCGCTCGACGAGCATCCGCACGGCGACGCTCTGCACGCGTCCGGCCGAGAGCTTTGGCCGCACCTTGCGCCACAACAGCGGCGAGACTTCGTAACCGAACAGCCGGTCGAGGATCCGCCGCGTTTCCTGGGCGCGGACCAGGCCGTCATCCACGTCGCGGGGCGAATTGAGTGCCTCCTGGATCGCGTCCTTCGTGATTTCGTGGAACACGAGCCGGTGGACGGGCACTTTGGGCTTGAGGATCTCGAGGAGATGCCAACTGATGGCCTCGCCCTCGCGATCCTCGTCGGTGGCCAGATACAAGGCGTCGGCCGTTTTAAGCCGCTCTTTGAGGAGCTTGATTTGCTTGCTCTTGCCGGGCGGAATGATGTAAATCGGCGTGAAGTTGTCGTAGACGTTCACGCCGAGGTTCTTCCAGGGCTCGTCCTTGTATTTTTCGGGTATCTGACTTGCGCCCTGCGGCAAATCGCGGACGTGGCCAATGCTGGCTTCGACCGTGAAGCCGCGGCCCAATAATTTGCCGATAGTCCGCGCTTTGGCTGGTGATTCAACAATCACCAGGGCGTGGCCTTGGTCCGCGGACGCCGGTTTGGATGCCTTACGTTTTGCCATACTCGTATGCAAATCGGCTTAAAACTGCGATGCCTAGGAAAAATAGGTTGTTCGTTTGGATGAATTCGTCTGTCGTCTCTGTTCTACGTTGCCGTTAACGGAATGTCCGCGAGTTCCGGTGCGATCGAACTGTAGTGCAAAACCGGCGTATTCTTTTCATGCGGACCTTTTATGGCAAGCCAGCCGGAGCGGTAATTGGCGTCCGCTGAGACTTGTCATTCTGGACGACACTCCCTGTTGGGATTGCATTTACGTCGATTCAGCATAGAATCACGGGCTTCCCGGGACGCGGCCAAGCCGTCCATGATTACTTGCGGGCCGGTACAGGTGTCAAGACGGTCCGCCGCCTTACCGCTGTTCTTTGTCTGCCCTGACCCCTGATCCCTGACCCCTGACCCTCCGCCGCATGGCCAGTCCATTTCGCATTTTTCGGAAGTACCAGAAGACGCTGTTGGTCGTCGCCGGCGTCATCTTGATGTTTGTGTTCGTGATCGGCGACGCGCTGGTCGGATACCTGGGCGGATCCCGGCGTGGGCGCGGCGACGCGACGATCGACGCGGACGCAGTTGCCGTGCACTGGGACGACGACAGCCTCACGAATCGCCAGTTGCATAACCTGGTGATGCGGCGGGGGATTCTCAACGGGTTTATCCAGGGCGTCGAATTCGAAGGACGGCGCGCCGCGTTCGAGGCGGGGATCGAGCCGCGGAACCTGCGCGTCGAGCCGATTCTCGGACCCGAAACGCCGCAACAAGGGGTCGAACGCTCTGTCGTGCAAACGCGGCTGTTTGCCGAGGCGGCGCGCAAGGCTGGCATGCGGATCAGCGACGACACGATTGTTCAGTATCTCGATGAGCTGGGCCGCGGCAGGGTGACGCGAGATGACATGCGGGCGATGCTCAGCCGCATGCAATCGGGAGGATCGGGCGCGTCGATCGATTACGTGATCGAAGCCCTGCGCGAGGAGATGCTGGCCCGCAACTTCATCGCCAGTCACCAGTTCGCGTTCGACACCGTCACGCCGCAACAGCGGTGGGAAGATTGGCTGAGCGTCAACGATCGCGTCGTCATCGAGGCGGCGGCGATCCCGATGGAGCGGTTCCTGGTCGACGTGCCGGAACCGACGGACGCCGAGCTCGTGGCGTTCTTCGACAAACACAAGAACCGTGAGCCGCAGCCCGATTTTATCGGACAGATGGAGCTGCCCTCCGCAACGCCCGGCTTCCGCGTTCCGCGCAAGATCGACGTGCAGTTCATTCGGGCGAACTATGATCAGTACCTGTCGAAGCTCGAGGGCGAGATCCGCGACGAGGAAGTCCAGAAGTATTACGACGAAAACAAAGACCCCCTGTTCATCAAGGCCGACACGGGCCTGATTGACGCATCGAGTGAGGACGAAGACGCACAACGCGAAAGTGACGCGAAGACCGAGGAAGCCGCGGAGGAAGCGCCAGGCCAGACGCCGTCCGGCGAAACGACGGACGAGACGAGCGGAGAAGAGGGCGCGATTGACACAGAGACGAACGATTCCGTTGAAACGTCAGATGCCGAGCAAACAGACGGGCAAACCCCGCCGCCAATGCCGGAGGAAACTGCTCCCTCGGACGGGCCCGGCGCCGAAGCCGCGCCAAACGAAGGCGACCAGTCGTCGCGTAAGATGCGCTCGAATGGCAAACTGTTTCGGCTGGCTGCCTTTTTACAAGAAGCGGATGCGGAAAATGCGCCGCCGGGTGAAACCGAGGCGGCCGATCCAGCGGCCGATGTCGCCGAAAACGCCTCAGCCGATGCCGCCGCGCCCACTTCAGAGAGCGCTCCGTCGGCCAGTGCTGAACCGCCGGCCGAGAAAGCTGATGCCGCGGAGCCCGCGGCCGAAACTCCGGCTGCCACGCCAGCCGCTGAGGAAAAGCCGAAGGAGTTTCAGCCGCTGGAGGAAGTCCGCGATGTGATCCGCCGCGAACTCGCCGGGCGACGGGCGGCCGAGCAATTGAATGAGCTGATGAATCAATTGGCCAGCGAACTCAATTCCGAATTCAACACGTACTTTGGCCAGGTGCTGAATGCTCAGGCGGAAGAAAAAGCGCCCCCCTCGCCGCCACCAGCGCTGGCGGATCTGGAGCCGTTAGCGAAGAAACACGGGCTTGAACATGGCAAAACCGGTCCCGTGTCGTTATTGGAATTGCGGGACTTGGTGGTGGGCAAATCGGGAAACAGCGATACGGGCGTCGCTTTGTGGCAGGATTTGTTTCTCAACCGCGATTGGGAGCTCTATCAGCCGATCATTACGGTCGACGTGGACGGCAATCGCTTTCTCGCCATGAAGACCAGCGACACGCCGGGCCGCGTGCCGGATTTGGCCGAGGTGAAGGAGGAGGTCGTGCGGGCCTGGAAGCGCGAGCAAGCCGCCGAGCTGGCGCGCAAGTACGCGGAGGAGCAGGCCAAGAAAGCGCAGGAGTCGAGCTCGACGCTGGCCGATTTCTTTGCCGGCCAGGAATCGGTGGAGATCCTGCGGACCGATCCATTCTCTCACTACACGGGCGGCGACGTGGCGTTCGTCAACGGCCAGTATCAGCAGGAGCCGTTCCGGCTCAGCGAACCGGACGGCGTCGTGGCCCCCGGGCCCGATTTTCTGCAGCGCGTGTCTGAACTGAAAGACGGCGAGATCGGCGCGGTGTTGAATCACGACCACTCGGTTGCCTACGTGGTTCGGATCGTCGAGCACCAGGACTCGCCGGACGAGCTGCGCAGCGCGTATCTGTCGGAAGCCAATAGCTGGCCCGGCCTGCGGATCATGACCGGCACGCACGCGCGAGTCGCCGCGGCCCACCTGGTGAACGACATCGTGACGAGCGCCGGCCTGACCTGGGAACGGCCGTTCGACCAGCCCGCGCAGGACGAAGAAGAGGCAGGTTAAGGCACGCCTGTCGCGTTCCTGCTCAGTGCGCTTGAGCAGTTAGCTGTATTAAGCTCGCCGCCTTAGGAGCATATTGCTTCATTCCGCGCCCTCAACAATACTACGGTGTCGCCAGACTGGGTGGTTTTCTGTAGGGGCGACAGGTCGCATCTATTCTTCCACCGCGTTGCGTCTATGGGAGGTCCGCTTGAACGCGCTAGTGCTCAGCGGCGGGTCTGTAAAGGGGGCGTTTCAGGCCGGTGCCCTGCCGGTAGTTTTTAGTAAGGGCTACGTGCCCGAGTACATTTGGGGCGTTTCGATTGGCGCATTGAATGGGGCGTTTCTCGTTGATCGGGCGGGCAGAGCCGCCTCGACGGGACTGACTCCGAATTGGCACCACATTGGAGATGATTTAAAAACGTTTTGGCAGACAAATGTAACAAAGCCGGACGATCTTGTTACCAAAAGGATCTTTCCTTTGGTACCCAGCTTGTGGGGCAGTTTCAACGGGCTGCTCGATACGACCAAGCTTCAAACTCTCGTAAGAAGAACTCTCGACGAGAAGTATCTAGTACAATCGCCTTGCGGTTACGCTGCGGGCGTTGTCGACCTGATCGAAGGCAGTTATTTCAACGCGGACCTGACGACGGCGAAGCTGCTCGATCACATCATCGCAAGCACGTCGATTCCGGTGACCATGCCGTTAGTGAAGCAGGGCACCACGTGGCTGGCGGATGGTGGAGTCAGGGATATTGCGCCTTTAAGGCATGCCATCGACGCAGACGCGAGCAGAATCGTCGTGATCGCTTGTCAGGCAAAGAAGCTCGAGGCGAAGACGTTCAACCCCGGGAATCCCGTGGCGCTGCTGGAGCGCGTGATTGAAATTCTCACTGATGAAATACTGCAGAATGATTTGACGACGCTGGAGTGGATCAATCTGCATTGTCCGAAAAGCGGCACGCCAGTTGCTAGCGGCCCATTCAAGGGCAAGCGCTATATTCCAACGACGGTGATTCGGCCGGAAAAGAACCTCGTTATCGATATCACGAAGTTCACGAGCGCGGACATCTCGCAGCTAATCAAGGAAGGTGAAGCGGCCGCAAAAAAAGCATCGCTCCCGTAGTGCCGCAACCGGGTTGTTTTTCCCCGCGCCGCCCCTGAACTGCCTTCCAGATCAACGGCATTCGTTTAAAAGTCGGTGGCCAAAAAAGACATCACACGGGTATGGCTTTGCCTATAAAAGACCGTATGCCCAAAAAAGAACTAAGTTGCCCAAATAATCAGGAGCCGCGTCGAGACAGACGTCGCAGCATTCGCCGCGTTTTAGAGGAGCGCCCCGCCGCTCGATACAGATTTTCTTGACTCTTGGCGCAGAGACGATCACGCTAATGATCGCAAACCTAGGAGCCATCCCGTGACAGTCTGCATCGCTGCAATCTGCCAAATATCAATTGAACAGCAAATAGTTATCGGGGCGGCCGATCACAAAGTTACGGCAGGCGACATTCAATTTGAGCCAGACACGCAGAAAATCTATTACTTCAATTCTCACGGGGGAATTATTGGATTGATGGCCGGAGACTTGGCAGCCCAAAAGGAAATCTGCGATTGTGTCTGGTATCGCCAACCGCAAAGCGTCCGCGAGGCGGTGCGATTTTATTGTCGTGAGCTTGGCGAATTCAACAAAAGACAAGCCGAGCAAATTGTCCTCGCCCCGCTTGGGTTAACGATGGAATCTTTTCTGCAAGACCAGCAGCGCATGTCGCCAGATTTCGCTGAACAGATTCGGTATGACATGCGCCAAGAGCGGGCGGAAATTGAAACGATTATTTGCGGTGTCGATGTTAGCCGCGTTGCGCAGATTTACACGGTCGAGCCGGACGGGCGGTCATCGTGCAACAACTCGACAGGCTTTACCGCTATTGGTGACGGGGCCAATCATGCGCTATCGCAGTTTATGTTCGCACGATATACGCCGCGGACGCTGATGTCGCATGCCTTAATGCTCACCTATACGGCAAAAAAACGCGCCGAAGTCGCGCCGGGAGTGGGCAGGGACACCGATCTTTTCTTTGTTGCGGATAGGGGCTTTTCTAATTTCCACGAGCCAATTGTGGGTGGATTGGAGGATGCATTTCAGCGAATGCGCCAAGCACAGGAGACGGCAATGGAAGAATCGAACCGTTTTCTGGACGACTTCATGGCGCAGCTAGTTGCAAAGGGCGGGGAGCAAGCACAGGCACCGGAACAGCCTCCCCCGCCGCCGCCGGTAGAGGAAGGGAAAACTCCCCCTAAGCGGAAACCGCGTAAGCGCAAATAGGAGGCTCTATTTTCGCTTCGAAAGCACGTTCGCCATGTTCAAGGCCAAGTTTGGCGACGGCGTTCGCAGCAAAACGGAAGTGGCCATGCGCAACGAAGTGTTGGCCAAGATTCTCTGCCACAATATCTGCTGCCTCATTTGCGCAATGTATGAATTGGGAATTGACCCCGTGTTTTGGGGCCGGCCAGCGAGTGCTATTTAAGAAAGTCCGCAATAGTTGACGAATCTTCCTTGGACAACGCGCGCGGTTTCATTCGCTTTGTAATTTTCGATAGCGCCTTTAATTGTTCGCGCGCCTGGAAAAGGGGACAGGCACATTTTGCTCCGAAGAC
>JBBDNJ010000068.1:0-36535 GCA_040877705.1 Binatia bacterium
CTTCAGTCCCGGCACGAGCATAAAAAATGAATAGAGCCCCTGTGAATGCTGAGCGCCCTGTCCCCAGCTTTTGCCGATCATCGAGCGCACGACGATGGGAATCCGCACTTGACCGCCGTACATGTAACGGCTCTTCGCCGCGACGTTGACCAACTGGTTCATGGCCAGCATCAGAAAATCCATGCGAATGTGAATATGAATCGGCCGCAAACCGGCCAGCGCCATGCCCACCGCCGCTCCGGTCATGGCATCTTCCGAAAGCGGCGTGCCGAAGACCCGCTCCCGTCCATACTTCTCCATCAGGCCGCGGGTTGTCCCTTGAATGGCTTTGGGATCGTCGACATCGAGACCGAACACAACCACGGACAAGTCGCGCTGCATTTCCTGATCCGTGGCCTCGCGAATGGCGTCTATATAAGAGAGTACTCGTTCCATCTTTAGCGCTCAACCACATCGGTAAAAAGTTCCTCGCCGCCGGGGAAAGGACTCTCCTCCGCAAATGCAATCGCCGACTGAATCTCCGCTTCCACCTCGGCCTCGATGCGACGCCGGCGCTCGCCATCGATCATAGACGCAAAGCGTTTGACCTGGTCGTTCCGGGTCCATGGCTCGGCTTCTTCCCGTGTCCGGTAGCCCAAGTGAAAATCCTCGTTAGGGCCGACATGCTCCATGAGACGGTAGGTCAAGCACTCGAAGAAAAATGGCCCCGAGGAGCCACCGCGCAACGCTTTGGCGGCCCTCGTGACACGCTCATGAATGGCGAGCACATCGCCGTCTTCGACCCGTTCGGCCGCAATTCCATGGGCGCGCGCCAACGCGCAGATATTCGTGCTCTCGTGACGGGACATTAAAGAGGTATGAATCGCGTAAAAGTTATTCTCGCAGATAAAAACGATCGGCAGACTTTTCAAGGCCGCGAAGTTCAGGCTTTCGTGGAAAACGCCTTCGTCGGTGGCGCCGTCGCCAAAAAAGCTGACTACCACGGAGTCCTTGCGCTGCAACTTCAACGCGTACGCATAGCCGATAGCATTGGCGACGGTCGTGCCGACAACTGCTGAAGCGCCCATGACCCCATGAGCAATGTCGACCAAATGCATCGAGCCGCCTTTTCCCTTGGCGCAGCCGGTAGCCTTGCCATAGAGCTCGGCCATCATTTTTTTCAGATCGCCGCCTTTAGCCAGGTAAAAGGCATGACTTCTATAAGTTCCAAAAACAACATCGTCGGGCCGTAGCGCCTCGCAAACGCCGACCGAGACCGCCTCCTGGCCGATCGACAGATGGACCGGGCTCTTGATCTTGTTGCTGGGGTAGATTCGAGCGATCTCTTCCTCGACCCTGCGAATCCGATAAAGCGATCGATAAATACGTTCATCCATGAATCAAGCATCCCCGCCGTTAGTTTCCACAAACCAGCGATAGGTTCTTGCCAAACCCAAACGCAACGGCGTCTTCGGCTGCCATCCCATCGCCAAAAGGTCGCTGGAATCGAGCGCTTTTAGCGGCATACCGTCCGGTCTATTTTGATCGAAGCACAGCTCGCCATTGTAGCCGACGACTTCTTTAATCATTTGGGCAATTTCCCTTATCGAGACATCGGCGCCGTTACCGACGTTGATCGGAATCTCACTGCTATAATTTTCCATCAGAAAAATGGCCGCGTCGGCGACATCATCGACATAGATAAACTCCCGGCGCGGTGATCCCGATCCCCACACGTCGATTTTTTCCGTTCCAGAATGTTTTGCTCGATGCATTTTGATTATCAGAGCCGCGATCACGTGCGAATCTTCCACGCCGAACTCATCGCCGGGTCCAAACATATTGGCTGGAATCACGCTGATCATATCCACGCCATATTGCTGCCGGTACGCCTGGCACAGTTTGATGCCGGCAATTTTCGCCGTCGCGTAAGCTTCGTTGGTAGGCTCCAGCGGCCCCGTCATCAAAGAAGCTACTTGCATCGGTTGCCGGCAGGATCGCGGGTAACTGCATGAGCTGGCGAAATACACGAGTTTTCGCGTTCGATATTTTTGCGCGCTGTGAATGACCTGACATTGGATCAAGAGATTATCGAGCATAAGTTCGGCAGGGATTTTTTGATTCGCGCCAATTCCTCCCGTCATTCCGGCCGCAAGAAACACATAATCCGGTCTCACGTCATTGAAGTATGCCTCGACGGCGGCCCGATCGGTTAAATCCGGCTCCTCTGCAGAGCTCGCGATCACAGCCGAATAATCACGTTCTTGCAATTGACGCAGCAGTGCTTTTCCGAGAAGGGTGTGATGGCCTGCAACGTAGATGCGATCGGTAAGATTCACTGTTCAACTAATAATCTTGCTCCGAAAGTTCCCGGAAGACAAACGCGGGGTCAAAGACCCTGGCTTTTTCCTCTCTTGAATAATCCTGTTCTGGATCGAAAAAGATGATCTGGCTACCTGAAGATTCGAACTTAAATGGAACATAAATTAACTTCTTTAGCCTGCGCTTAACGATACTTTGTCTGGAAGGTGGAACAAACAGGAGCATGAACCCTCCACCCCCGGCGCCGAGCAACTTGCCGCCGAGCGCCCCCGCTGACAGCGCCTCATGATAAATTTCTTCAACTTCCCAATTGGAAATCTTCGAACTCAGATCGCGTTTGGCTTGCCATGCGGCATCCAGGAGTGATCCAAAGCCGGCGATATCGGCTTTCCCACATAGGATTGAAATCCCTTCCTTGGTCAGATCTGCAATCACTCGTAGTTGCTCTTCTTTGGCATCGATGCCATTGACATAGCTGCCGGCGATGTCGGAGGCGGTTCTCTTAATTCCCGAATAAAACAACATCAAGTGCTGATTGAGATCGATCATTCGTTCCGCTGCTACGGTCACAGGCCGAACCATGATTTCGCCACTGGCACTGAAAATAACGTGCTTAAATCCGCCGTACGCAGCCAGTACTTGATCTTGCGAACCGACCGTTTCTTTCAGAATGTCCTGTTCGATACCGATACTCTCCGTGGCCAGTTGCCGCTTGCTGGGCATATGCCCCTTGAGCGCATAAAGCGCGTGCAACAGACCGACCGTAAAGGCCGAGCTCGTGCCCATACCGCTGCGCGCGGGTAGATCGCCATCGTGATGAATTTCCACGCCACGATCGATCCTGCAATAGCGTAATATTTCGCGAACCGCGGGATGCGTAATCTCGTCGATATTTTGGCAATTCTCGATTTTCGAATAAACGACACGAATTCGGTGCTCAAAAAACGGCGGCAGAAAACGACAGGTGAGATAGCAGTATTTGTCGACCGTGGTCGCGAGTACGGCGCCGCCATGCAGACGGTACCAGCCGGGATAGTCGGTCCCCCCGCCGAAGAATGAGACACGAAAAGGAGTCCTGCTAATGATCATGGACAACGTTCCTTTCGTTGCGCAATAAGCGCTTGATGATCTCGGCCGCCGCTAACAGGTCATCCACGACATAATCGGCCGCAACGCTTTGCTCGAATTGAGCTCCATAGCCTGTGCGAACCAGGAAAGTCGTTGCCCCGACTCGCTGGCCCATTTCTATGTCACAGGCCTTATCGCCGATGACGATGCTGCTGGCCAAATCGAAATCCAATTCTTCGGCGGCGATTTGGATCAATCCCGGCGCAGGTTTACGGCACACACATCGATCCTCAGGCATATGAGGACAAAAATAGATACCCGCGAGCTCGACTCCTTGCGCCACGAGCGTACGACTAAACTGGTCGTGAATTCGCTTCAGTTGCACTTCATCGAAGAAGCCTCTACCCACCCCAGACTGGTTCGTGACCACGATCAGGCCCAATCCCATCTCGCCAAGTTGCCGGAGAGCTTCGGCCGCCCCGGGAATTAGCGCTAACTGCTCCGGACTAGAAAGGTAAACGCGCTCTTCGATAATCGTTCCGTCTCGATCGAGCACGACAAACCGGCGCCGCTCCATATCATCTCGCGGGCGTGAAAAACGCTTGCGCCGCGGCATAATCGTCCGGCGTGCCGATATCCAAGAAACGTCCTTGACTTAGATAGCCGTAGAGGCCTTGGCCCACCCACCTAGGAAATACATCATACTCCAGAGAAGTATTGGTGTCTTCTGCAATCGAATGAAGCACCTGCCGGCTCAGCAGATACATTCCAGCGTTGATCCAACCGGAAACTTCTCCTTTATTTTTCTCGGCAAATTCGATCACGGCGCCGTCAGTGTCCACCTGCACCGCGCCGTACCGTTGGGTATCGAGCGCCTGCGTCAGGAGTATCGTCGCTCTGGATCCCCGGCGGCAATGCCAATTCCAAAAACCCTGCAGATCGGCCGCATAAAATGAGTCGCCATTCATAACCAGAACCGGATCGGAAATCACATTCGGCAACGCCAAGCGCAGAGCGCCTGCCGTACCTAAAGGCCGCGCTTCGTGAGAATAGGAAAGGCGCAAGCTTCCATAGCTGTCGCCGAATGCGCCGTGAATCTGCTCGCCGCAGTATCCGGTACATAATACGACCGAGCGAAATCCAGTCGTTGACAAT
Source organism: Binatia bacterium (assembly GCA_040877705.1). Classification (GTDB taxonomy): domain Bacteria; phylum Desulfobacterota; class Binatia; order UBA9968; family UBA9968; genus WHTF01. The sequence continues at coordinate 4,525 of JBBDNJ010000068.1, forward strand.
TGATCGAGCAAATAGGCCAAGAAAGGCCGCCCATGAATCTCGGCGAGTGCTTTAGGGCGTCCCGCAATCACCGGACGCAACCTCGTTCCCAATCCGCCCGCGAGAATCGCCACCGTGACGTCTTTAAAAGCTTCAGAGCCCTGGAGCATGGCGCTTTCCACCATTTCGCATCGAAGGACGTATGGGTTTAGGCGTTTTCGAACTCAGAGCGGCCCATCATGCGGTAACCCTTCAATAACTCTTGAATTCCTATCTCCAACGAGCGCTTCGCCTCGAAGCCTGCTTCCCGCAGGCGTTGGTTCGACACGATGTAGTTGCGTTTATCCGGATCTGTTCCCACCTGCGCGAAGTGAATGTAAAAATCTGGCACATATTCTTTAATCTTTAAAGCCAAAACTTCTTTCGAAAGATTGGCTGCGTCAAGTCCGACGTTATAAGGTCGACCCGCCATTTTCTTGCTGTTTTCTACGCAATGAACAAAGCAATCCGCCACATCGCGAATATGAATGTAGTTCCGCTTAAAATCTTTTTCGAAAATAACGATATATCGATCCGTGACCGCGGCATGGACAAAATGGTTGACCAGAAGATCCAAGCGCATGCGAGGCGACATGCCGAACACCGTAGCCAGGCGTAACGTAATGCCGTTTGGTTTTTCCAAGATCTCCGCTTCGGCCTGAGTTTTGGTCTGGCCGTACAGGGAGATTGGCTCCAGCGGAGTATCCTCGGTGCAAAAAACGTCTCCCGATTTGGTGCCATAGCCGCTGTTGGTGGTGGGATAAACGACCAACTGGTCATTGCTGCGCAAACGGGCAAGCAATCGAATCGCCTCAAGGTTTACCGATTGAGCCAGCGACGGGTCGCGGTCGCACGCCGGCGCTCCGACGATGGCCGCAAGGGGAATAAGTACGTCGGCATCCTTGATAAGACCGCGCATGAGTTTCTCATCCCGGGCATCGCCCAAAACAAAATTAAAGCTTGGGTTGGCGCAAAGATGAAACAAACTTCTTTGCCGGTAGATGAGGTTATCGGCCGCCGTTACCCGAAATCCGGCGGCAATTAAATGCTCGCACAAAACAGATCCTAAATACCCGGCAGCGCCTGTTACAACGACATGAATAGCCATGTTTTTTATAACTCCAAAACCCGAACCGATCGTTCCGTATACCACATTCCGATGAGATGTTCTAATACGCGATTGACTTTATCGGTGCAGCGAACGCGCCTGATTCGATATCGAACCCTCTCGCACAGACACAAACAGTGGTTCATCGAGGATAAGCACAGCGGCAATGAAGTCCACTGCCCGGTCAGAACCGATATTGTCATGAGCTGCAAGCAAGTGGAGAAAGATGCCGGCCTCTAACTTTGGCAAACTAGTTGAGCGAGCTCCGTTGCGCCCCTAGCCCAAGCAAGCTGAAATTGAAATTAAAACTCGTCTTGTCCGGATTGATGTCCCTATGCATGCCGATGGTTAAAGTCCAACACTCGCACGTCGAAAGTATTTTAACCGCTGCCCGCACGTTCAAGAATCGGTTTTCACGCGCGTCGTAGGTGGAATTGAGGTTCATCAATAAATTGCCGGTAACATGGTACAGCCCGCCCAGAACGAGATTCCCGACGGTCGTCTTGTTGACGACCGATGGACAACCGGGATCGAGCGGATTCGCGATGCAATCGATATTGGCATTGTCGGCCAAGAATCCATTAACACCGCGGCTCAAATAATGGTAACCGAAATTTAACGAGTTCGGCCGGTTGAAATCCGCATCCAAAGAACGGCGCATAATCGGCCGAGGATCGCTAATCCCAACGCTCGCCCGGGCCTGGGACACGTCCCAGCTTCCCGGATCGAGGCCGCCATCGAAGCCAAAGCTTAGATAACTTGTCGGCGTGAGCGTCAAATTCGTATCCAAATCTGAGAGAGTGTCGCCGCCCTTTCTCTCTTTGTCGATATCGTAAGACAATGCCAATCTCAGGGAGCCGAGCTCGCGCACGTCGCTACTGGCGCCGATATTGAGCGGCTCGACGTCCTGATCGGCCAAAGGATCTGCCAGCGGATGTAGAGATTTGCCCGAAAACCGATTCGTCATGCCAAAGGTAACTACGTTTCTTCGATTGACTCGGTCGATGCCGTCCATGATCGGGATACTGCTCTGACCGGTGCTAGGGACGAATAGATAATTCAACTCAGGCTCGATGACGTGCTTGACTCTGCTGAGTCCCAAACGGTTCCACGCAAAGATTCGACTCAGCGAGGTGCCGAGATTGCCGCGGATTTCTAACAGCTCGCGGGATAGGTTGCGATCGGAGGACCTGACCGTTTCGAAAAGGTGATAGAAGGTCTGCCTCGGCGCCATAGAGAATGAGCCAAACCAATAGGACGACGTCCGGAACGGTACGAGAAGCTCCGGGCGTAAATCCAACCGCATGCCATCGCCGCCTTCTCGCCTGATATAGTTCACCCCCTCGGCGCGCCAACGCAACTCTAACGGAAATTCCTCAAAGCCTTTCCTTCCCCAATACGAGACTTGCGGCGTACGGTGTAAAGTCATTGCATCCGGCTGAATAAAGTCCTGATAGAAATTCCACTCGCCTTGAAAATGACTGTCTCCCCAGCTCCTGAAAACTCCGAATTTGGAGCTGGCGAAGCGGCTTCTCCTGATATCGGCCACTTGGGCTCCCGTCAAATCGTGGCGCTCGATCAGCTCTCTTGTGTATAAATCGTCCCGGTAGGCCGCAATGTCACTATAGGTCAGCCAGTTTCCGGCGAAATCGTAGCGATGCGTTCCCATCACTCCCCAGCGATCAACTGGAATATCCGGGTCGGCGATGGTTCGGTTGACGATGTCTCCCTGCTCGCGTTGACGCAAACTTTCGTTGAAGTAACCTGTCTGTAGCTGAAAATCTGAATCACGATCGAAAAGCGTGCGAAACTCGTTTAGAAATCCGATTCGCGCGAGGCTTTGAAAATCGAACGCAAGCGTCGTGTCGGTGCTTTTGGAAATGGCCCAGAAAAAGGGCTGCTGGAAGCGAAATCCTTCTTCCGTTGACTGGCCGAACGTGGGAAAGAGAAATCCGCTTTGCCGTTCAGTCTTTAATGGGAAAAAAGCATAGGGGAGATAAAAAACCGGAACGTCTAAGATGTAAAAATAGCCATTCTTGATAATTCCCAGTCCTCCCGCCGTAAGATCGGTCTGTTCGGCGGAAAACTTCCATGGCGCCGGGCCCGATTCGCATAAGCAGGTGGTAAAGAAACTGTCATCGATGTGATAGGTCTGGCCACCCAGCTTCTGAAATCGCCGGCCGCTTATGCTGATGTGGCCCTGCTCTATGAACAGATCGGCATTTTGGATCTCACCGGTTTCCTTTTGCAGATTGAGCTGTATGGATTCCGCAGACTTTACCTTCCATTCGGGATCGTCGAGCGAGATGTTACCCTTGGCCTCGATGTCCTGGGTCGTCCGATTCACCCTCACTTCGTCGGCCTTCAGCGTGGTTCCCTGGCGCTCGATCTCGACCTTGCCCGTCGCTTCGATCTGAGTACCGCTTTCGCTGATCGATAGTTTATCGGCGGTCACATTAATCTGCTCACCGGGTTGGCTGTCGCGCTGTTTGGTTTGTGCCGATCCATAGTTCACGCATGCTAAAAGACACCCTCCGGCGACAATGTTGACTATAAAAATCTGGCTTGCCTTCATCTCTTTGGCCCGGTGTTTCTAGTTCAGGCTGCCTTTCTCGGATTGTTTCTTCCGTGCTATCGCCTCGACCCTAGGGCGAACGTCGCCGAGCAGGTAAAGCGAGCCGGCGATCACTATAATGTCGGTTGATGATGCGTTCTCGATAAGGAATTCGAGAGCTAAGCGTGAATCGGGTATGACGTAATGGGGTAGTTTTCCAACCACTATTTCCGCCAGTTGATTCGGATCGGTGCTCCGTTCCATGCCCGATACACGGGTGAGAACGATCTCATCGATCACGTCGGCAAGACCGCTTAACATGAGACGCCAATCCTTGTCCTCCATCGCGGCAAATAATAACTTGATTCGTCCTGCGCTGCGGAGATCGCGGATTTCATCGATTAAGGCTTTGATTCCTTCTCCATTGTGTGCGCCGTCCAAGATCACTGTCGGCTCATTCAACATGACTTCCATACGTCCGGGCCACGATACGCTTTGCAGGCCGGCCCTTATGGCCGTCTCGCCGACGTTGAACTGTTGCGCGGCCATTTCCAATGCGGCAACGGCAATGGCGGCATTCATCCTTTGGTGCCGGCCGCGCAACCCGATTGAAAGGTCTTCAAAATTCCAATTCGCACCTTTATAGTCGAAAGCTCCGCCAACTTTCAAGGTGGAAATGAAATTTTGTTCTAATTGGTAAAATGGCGCGGCATTAATGCGGGCTATTTCGCGTATCGCAGCCGTGGCTTCGGCGGGTAGATCCCCACAGACCACGGGTACTCCTCGCTTGATGATGCCGCCCTTTTCACGCGCGATCGACGTCAAGTCAGACCCCAAAAAAAATTCGTGATCTTTAGAAATCGTCGTGATCACGGAAACGACGGGATTGACTAAATTCGTGGCATCCAATCGCCCCCCCAGGCCGACTTCAACCACGGCGACATCGGCTTGCCGGCGGGTGAAATAGATAAACGCCATGACGGTAACGATTTCAAAAAAGGTCAAAGAAATATTCGCCGAATCGGATCGATCCCAGATCTCATCGGCGAGCGCCACGACTTCCTCCGGAGCGATTTCTTCGTCTGCAATGCGGATACGCTCGGTAAACGATACCAGGTGGGGCGATGTGTAGAGCGCGGTCCGATAACCGGCAAGAGAAAGTATCCGATGCAGCATCGCGGCGGTGGACCCTTTACCGTTGGTTCCGGCGATGTGAAAAGAAGGAAACCTTTTCTCTGGATGATCGAAGAGCCCCAGTGCCCGATCCATGCGATCCAAACGCAAATCGATGACACCGCCGCGAAGATTGTAAATCCGCTCGAGCGTCTTTGAATAGGCGTCCATACAAATCGACGAACTAACCGGCTGCGACCACAAAACCGGGGGGTGCGTGAAAATGGCGAATTCGAGCCTTAAATCCGAGCGTTACTATTCGACTTTTTCATCGCTCGCTTTATTTTAAACACAAAGTCGCCGGCGGCTTGTGCTTTTGCTGAGCTGCCATTAGCGCGTTCAATAGTTTCGACAAGCGCACTGCCAATAACCGCAGCATCGGCGAACTCCGCGATCCAGGCTGCTTGCCGCGGCGTTGAAATACCGAACCCGACACCGACTGGAAGGGAAGTCAAGCGCTGCACATCGGCCACTCTTTGACGCAACTGATCTTCGAAGGACCGGCGCGCCCCGGTGACGCCGGTAACCGAGACATAATAGATAAAGCCCCGGCCTGTGCGAGCCACGAGCTTTACCCGATCCGCGCCGCTGGTGGGAGACAGGAGGAAAATCAAATCCATCCCTTCGAAGTCGGTCCAGCGCTTTAACTCAGCGCTCTCCTCGGGCGGCAAGTCGACGCACAGAACACCGTCGGCGCCCGCTCGCGCCGCCTGCCGGCAGAAGCTCTCCAATCCATGCTGAAAGAAAGGATTGAAATAGCCGAAGAGAATCACCGGAGTCTCGGAGTCGCTGCGGAATTGCCGCAGCATCCGTAAAATTTGCCCCAGTGTAATACGGTTTTTCAACGCGCGTTCGGAGGCCCGCTGAATGGTTGGACCATCCGCCGTCGGATCCGAGAAGGGGATTCCCAGCTCAATGCAATCAGCGCCGCCCGCTTCAAGGGCGCGCATGATTTTGAGCGTGGTCTTAAGATCCGGATCTCCAGCCGTGACAAAAGGAATCAATGCAGCTTCGCCGCGTTTTTTAAGCTCTGCAAACTTTTCCTGTAATCGACTCATGGTTCAATCGAGGTTGACGGTTCGTGGGTTGAGGTTGAGCAGGTCAGTGCATGTGCATCGTTTTGACGTTGCGAGAGGTCGAAAGCCTGGAACGCCCTCAGAGCTTCACTCCGAGGTAGTCGCCCACCGTCGCCATGTCCTTATCGCCTCTGCCGGATAGATTCATGACGATGCTCTGATGCTTGGCCAGCCGCGGCGCCAGTTCCATGACCGCGGCGATGGCATGAGCGCTCTCCAAAGCGGGAATAATTCCTTCCACTTCGGCGAGAAACTGGATCGCTTTCATGGCTTCGCGGTCGGTTGCCGATGCAAAATCCACGCGGCCGCGATCTTTGAGATAGCTCAACTCCGGTCCGACGCCTGGATAATCGAGTCCGGCCGCGATGGAGTGCGTCTGACGAATCTGTCCACCCCTATCCTGCAAAATGTAGCTTTTGCTACCGTGCAATACACCCACTTCGCCACCGAGGACCGACGCCGCGTGTTTGCCGGTCCGCAGTCCTCGTCCGGCTGCTTCGACGCCGATCATCCGCACTTTCTCATCTTTGACGAACGGGTAAAACAGTCCCATGGAATTGCTGCCGCCGCCGACACAGGCGACTAAATAGTCAGGAAGCTTACCTTCCTGCTTGATGATTTGACGTCTGGCTTCTTGCCCGATGACCGATTGGAAATCGCGAACCATCATTGGGTAGGGATGCGGACCCGCCACGGAGCCGATTAAGTAGTAAGTATTGCGCACATGGGTCACCCAGTCTCGCAGCGCCTCGTTCATAGCGTCTTTCAGCGTCTTGCTCCCGGACTCGACAACCCGGACCCTGCCGCCAAGGAGTTTCATACGGAAGACGTTTAGCGACTGGCGCGCAACATCCTCCTTGCCCATGAAGATTTCACATTCCATGCCGAAGCGCGCCGCTACGGTGGCCGTCGCTACACCATGCTGCCCGGCGCCGGTTTCCGCGATGATTCGGTTTTTACTCATCCGCCGTGCCAGCAGAATCTGGCCGATGGCATTATTGATCTTGTGCGCGCCCGTGTGGCAGAGATCCTCGCGCTTCAAATAGACCTTCGCACCGCCCAGTTTTTGACTCAGCCGTTCAGCGAAATAGAGGGGAGTTTCCCGACCGACGTACTGCCGAAGGTATTCGTGAAATTCCTTGCCGAACGCCGGATCACGGCGCGCCTCGCTGTAAGCCTGTTCCAACTCCGTCAGGGCCGGCATCAGGGTTTCGGCGACGTACCGTCCGCCATACTGGCCAAAATGGCCGAGTCGATCAGGCACCTTTGGCTGCGAGAATAAATTCTTTGATTTTCCCATGATCCTTGATGCCGGGCCGAACCTCGACACCGCTGCATACGTCGACGCCATAGGGCCGGATCCGCCGGATGGCCGCGACGACATTTTGACGGTTAAGCCCGCCCGAAATAATTATTCTTTCAGTATCCAACTCTTCAAGCCACTCCCACGGAAACGAAGCTCCGGAACCACCATAGCCCGAGGACCAGGAGTCGAGAAGATAAAAATCCGCGGCAAAGTTGTTAAGTTGTGCCAACGATTGTTTATCTTTGAGTCGAAAGGCTTTGATCACCTGAAGACCCCAGCCCCGGCAGTAGTCACCGCTCTCCTCGCCGTGAAATTGCACGGCATGATAATCGTGCCGCCCATCGCCGGGAGCGCCGGATGTTAAAACTTGCCTGACTCGTTCTTTAGCCTCGTTGACAAATAGAGCGACATTACACCCACCGGCGGGAAGCTCACGCAGAATGGCACGAGCCATGTCCGGTGTAACGCAACGGGGACTTGGCCGATAGAAATTGAATCCAAGCGCATCGGCGCCGTATTCGAGCGCTTTCTCGGCATCCGCCAAATTTGTTATACCGCAAACCTTTACCTTAACCATGACGATGGGCCGCACATTCAGCCGACGGGAACTGTCGCTCTAGGATCGCAGCAACTCGTCGAGCTTCTTGCCCGGACTCCGCGCGCGCATGAGAGACTCACCAATGAGAAAAACATGTATGCCCCAACTTTCGACGCGCTGCATCTGCTCCGGATTGTCGATACCGCTCTCACAAACCGCCAGCGTACCCGCCGGAATCAGCGGCGCTAATTTTTCCGTGGTGGCCAAGCTGACCTCGAAGGTTCTAAGATCCCGGTTGTTGATGCCGAGTAACTGCGCCCCGGCTGCCAGCGCGCCGTCCAATTCTTCGTTGTTATGCACCTCGACCAGCGTATCGAGCGACAATGCATCGGCCTGTTCACGCAATTCCCGCATGAGCCCCGGATCGAGCAGCGCAGCAATCAGCAAGATTGCATCCGCGCCGTAACTTCTGGCCTCGGTCAACTGATACCCGTCGATGATAAAATCCTTGCGCAAGAGCGGCACGGTAACCGCCGATTTTATCTCTTCCAGATACGCCACACTGCCGTGAAAAAAACGCTCCTCGGTGAGCACGGAAATCGCGCTGGCGCCGTGTTCGGCGTAATCCTTGGCGATAGCGACGGGATTGAAGTCTGCCCGGATCAATCCTTTAGATGGGGACGCTCGTTTTACTTCCGCAATGATGCGCCGGCCGGCACCGCTCAGACTGCGCCCAAAACCCCTTGTCGGCGCATGGAACAAACCGCGATCCCGCAGCGCCGCGACCGGAGCTTGGCGCTGCCGGCGTTCGATCTCGCCGCGCACATGCTCGACGATCGTGGCGAGAAATTCAGCCATGCGCGTTAGGCCGCGTTGGTCATCTGCGCCAGCTGCTCGAGTTTCTGCCGCGCCCTACCTGAGTCGATGGAGTCCGCCGCAAACAGCATTCCCTGTTCAATGGTGGCGGCTTTGCCGCTCACATACAGCGCCGCGCCGCTATTGAGCAGCACTACATCCCGCGCCGGTCCCCTATTGCCCCGGAGAACTCCCTGGACAATTGCCGCGCTTTCATCGGGGCTGCCGCCGTGGAGTTCTTCCAAGCGGCACCTCTTTAAACCCATGTTTTTCGGTTCGACGGTATATTCTTTTACCTGTCCGTCACGCAACTCGGCGACCTTCGTCGGCCCACAAAGCGATATTTCATCGAGTCCTTCCATGCCGTGCACTACCATCGCGCGCGCGCTGCCCAGGTTCTTTAACACGTGGGCGATCACGACCAGCAGTTCGCCGCTATAAAGACCGATCAACTGATACTTGGCCATCGCCGGATTGGTCAAGGGACCGAGCAAATTGAAGATCGTTCGAATGCCGATATCGCGGCGCGGCTGCACGGCATATTTCATCGCTTCGTGGAGCAAGGGAGCGAACAAAAAACCGATACCGATTGTTTGGATACAAGCCTCGACGCGCTCTTTGGGCGCGTCGATGTTAACCCCCAACGCGGCAAGCACGTCGGCGCTTCCCGATTGGCTCGACACGGAACGATTGCCATGTTTGGCGACGTCCACTCCGGCGCCCGCCACGACAAACGCCGCGGTCGTCGAAATATTAAAGGTGCCCTTTTGGTCGCCGCCAGTGCCGCAGGTATCCAGAACGGTCTTTGAACCGACCTGGACGCGATGGGCCTTCTCGCGCATCACCCGTGCCGCGCCGGTGATTTCCTCCACCGTCTCGCCCTTCATGCGCAGCGCGGTAAGGAACGATGCCACCTGCAAAGGTGTCGCCTCGCCGGTCATAATCTGAGACATGACATCGATAGTTTCCGCTTCGGAAAGATTGTTCCGATTGACCAGATTCTCGATAGCTTCGCGAATTTTCATATCGCTCTGTCGTGCTCTTATTTATTTGCTGGTGGCGAACGAGTTGCCTAAGCTTTCCTTGTTTTTCAAAGTCTCCTCAACCTTCTCCGCCTCTTCCCGAGAACTGAAACGGCCCACCCGGACCCGATACCAAAGCTTTCCATTGGTGCGTACCTCAGTAACATAGGCGTTGTAACCTTTATCCTTTAGCCTATCAACCGAGGTCCTCGCCGTTTTTTCGTCCGGAAAGGCATTGACTTGAACTGTCCAGGGCCCGCCCGACGGCCGAGTTTCAACGGCTCCGGGAGATGGTGATTTTTTGGCTTCCTTAGCGGGCTTTTCCTCAACCCTTTGCGTTTCCGGGGCTTTTTGTTTTACCGCCGGTTTACTTTCTCTCGTCTGAGCTTTGACCGTTCTCTCAGCGTCCTTCGCTTCGCTTGGCTCGTTCTCAACCCGCACTTGCGTCGTCGCCGATTTCGTCAGCGTGTCATAAAAAGTCATTTCTTCCTTAGCCGCACCAGGCGCTGAATTCATCCCCTGCGCCGGTTTCACAGGGATCTTTAGCAACGGCTCGGCCGGCTTGACGATTTTTCTTTCTTCGATGCCCTGTCCCACTAACATGCCGAGAAAAAAAATGATCACCGAAACCACGATGAAGCCACACCCCAACAATATGAATTGCCCGCGGCTAAAATAATAACGCTTATCCATACCTCTGCGATTCTCTGCCATAAACACAGTCCCCTTGCCTTACGCCGGCGAGCGATCGCCATCGTCCGGTTCAGATCGCGAAGCCATCTTCATGGGAGCATCCACGCCCAATAGGTTCAGTCCCCGGCGCAAGGCCGTTTGAACCATTTGCGCCAGCGACATACGCGCGTGGGTCAAGTCTCGATCCTGTGAAAGTATACGGGTCCGATTGTAATACCGATGAAATTCGCCGGCCAAATCCAACAGGTAAAAAATCATGCGGTGCGGTTCGAGCTCTCGGACGCTCTCCTCCAACACATCGTTGAACTGGGCTACCCGGTGGATGAGCTCCATCTCCTCCGCCAGTTCCAGCCGCTCGACCGGAATGCTTTCAACGCCCGCCATATCCCAGACAATTCCGCTCCTGTGCGCCTGCTCGAAAATACTGGCGACCCGGGCGTGAGCGTACTGGACGTAAAAAACCGGGTTGTCACTGGACTGTCGCTTGGCAAGTTCCAGATCAAAATCAAGATGGCTATCGGATTTGCGCATCAGAAAAAAGAACCGCGCCGCATCCCGTCCCACCTCATCCAATACTTCCTGTAACGCAACAAATTCTCCGCTGCGCTTGCCCATACGCACCGGCTCGCCGGCGCGTGTAAGCTGAACCATCTGCACGAGAACGACCTGCAAGCTATTTGGCTCGTAGCCCAGTCCCCGCATCGCCGCCTTTAACCGCGGCACGTAACCGTGGTGATCGGCGCCCCATACGTCGATGAGCTTGTCGAATCGACGCTCGAACTTATTGCGATGATAGGCGATATCCGCGGCAAAGTACGTCAATTCGCCGTCGCTCTTGACCACGGTTCGGTCCTTGTCGTCGCCAAACGCAGTCGACTTAAACCATTCGGCGCCGTCCTGCGAATAGAGCAGGCCCCGGGCACGCAATAGATCCATCGACTCGGTGACCTCGCTGCGCTCGCGCATTGCCTTTTCGCTGAAAAAAGCATCGAAGCGAATGCCAAAACCGTCCAGCTGTCCACGGATCGTAGTCAGCAAACAGTCGCCGCCATAGCGCCGAAAAATATCGACTGCGGCTTGTTTGTTCTCGCCGATAAACTTATCGCCATATCGGTTCTTTATTTCGGCGGCGATGTCTTTGACATAACCTCCCGGATAGCCCGATTCCGGAAAGTCGGCTTTTTCGCCGAAAAGCTCGCGATAGCGCGCGTACAAGGAGAGACCGAGATTCTCCATCTGATTTCCGGCATCGTTAACGTAATATTCCCGCTCGACTTTAAAGCCTGTGGCCTCGTGTAACCGAGCCAGCACATCGCCGATCACAGCGACCCTGCCATGACCGACATGAAGCGGCCCCGTCGGATTGACACTGGCAAATTCAATCTGGACTCTTCTCCCATGACCGATATCGAGGTTCGAGACTTTCCCAGCGACGAGCTCGCGAAACCGTTGATAATAAAACTTGCGGGAGAATGTGAAGTTTAAGAACCCGGGACCAGCGATTTCCTTGCGCGCCAGCATGCCTTCAGGGTCTTCCAGATTCTTAAGGATCGCGCCGGCGATAACGCGAGGCGATTTCTTTGCCGCCTTAGCCCAGTGCATTGCAATGTTCGTCGCCAAGTCGCCAAACTCGCGTTGTTTCGGCGGCTCAAGAAGCAAAGGGGGAAGCTCTGTCAAATTCAGGTCTCCCCCCTTCGCCGTCTTTTCAATCGCTCGGGTTAACAGATCCCTAAGGGTGTTTCGCATCAGGTCCTTGATTAATCATTTCCCGCCGCTCGAGATGAACAGACCGCCGCAGACATACTGTAAGGGAAATTCGCTCGAAAAAGGGTGTTCTAAACAATGCATTTATAACGATTTCTTCCGTTCGAAGCAACAAGCAAAATACCTCAGACCCAAGCTCCGGGCGCGCCAAAGCGCAGACTAGCCCGGATAAAATTGTCATTTACTTGAATAGCCGGCCTTTTAACCAGCTTCTTGCGTTCACCGGGTAATCTAGTCAAATGCTTCGTGGTGTCTCGACACTGGAGCGATCCATTACTGCGGAAGAGAGCTCTTACTAGGCTGATTTGCCCGCGGACTTTTCAAATCTGTCCTCGAGCTCTCCAATGTATGCCGCCAGGCTGTTGCCGGTCTGCTCCAAGGCCGCGCGCAAGTCGCGCTCGATCTGATCCAACTTGGTCAGCAAGACCGTTTTCGACTGATCCGCTTGGCCAGCCAAATTTTGCAGCTCAGCTTGAAGCAAGGATCGAAGCTGGCTAAAACGTGAAGCTTCGGCTTGCTCGGCAAGCTCGCGCTGGATCTGCAGTTCGCGCGCGTGGCGCCGGCTCTCGAGAATGACCGTAGACTGCAAATAAGCGGTGTAAACTAGAAATAACAGGGTCAGGAGCGCCACTATGGCAAGGAAGATCAACCCCAGCGGTGCTTCGAACGTGGTAAATCCGATGGACAACGTCGTCGGCGTCGTGAAGGCATTCCAATTAAGCGCGGCGAAAACCGCCACCAGTCCCAGTAGGGCCAGTATGAACAGAGTACGCAGATACATGAGACCTCCCGAACGAATGCACTTTGCGCAATATCTCCGGCACAGAGCCTAAGGTGCCTAGAGTCAGCGTATCAGACAAGGCGGAGGCTGCTGGGAAATTCGCTGGAACGGCGGTGGCATACACGCGGCGGCAATCGCGCAGAAGATGTTACGCAGTCTGCACTCAGAGTTACTTGTTGCCGGTGATCACGTCGTAAACGTTACAGGCGATTCCAGTCGCTTCGTAGCCGTCCATGCCGGTCGCTTGAGCAATAGCGAACATTTGATAGGCCAATGCAACGAACGGCATGGGAACTTCCATCTCACGTGCCATGTCCAACCCGAAGCCAACGTCTTTCGGCATCCACGACTTACGCGGTTTGAATTTGCGGCTAACGACGATTTCCATAATACGATCAATAGACACGGAATTCTGCTGCGAGTTTTTTAGAATCGTGCGAAAAGTCTCATCCGTGAGTCCACCTTTCTTGAGCCAAGAGCAGATCTCCACCAGACTTAAATGTTGCACCGCGGCAAACATCGCCATGGCATTTTTCACCAGCTTGGCATTGCCGAGCTCGCCGACGTGGATAATCTTGTTGCCCATCGCCGTGAATACGGGCTGGTGTTCGTCAAACATCGCTTTCGAACCTGAAATCCAGAGCGACAGCGTTCCGGCGGCCGCCGCTTCTTCAACCCCGCCGGCCGAACCATCGAGAACCGTCCAATTTTTTCTCGAAAGCTCTGCGCTCACATCGACAATCGTCTTCTTGTCGATGCTGCTGAAGTCAATCCAGATCTTGGCCCCGCCGGTTGCTTCATGCAGACCGTTTTTACCCAAGCCAACCGTCCTCACTGCTTCATTGTACGGCAGCATAGAGAGAACAACTTCACAGGATTCGGCAACAGCTTTTGGCGATTCCTTAAATTCAGCGCCCTGGCTCTCCAGCCCCTTTCCCTGTTCGCGCCGTAAATCATTGATGACCAACCGGTGGCCTGCCTTGATCAAGTTGGCCGCCATACCACTGCCCATCCCTCCGGTGCCAATAAATCCTAGCGTCTTCATTGCGCCTCCCATGGGTCGGTTAGTCTTGTTTCTCATCAACGATTTGCACGCCTTGGGGCCACAGCACTAAAACCAAAGTATCTCCGACTGCGCGCGGCGTATGAACAGACCTCGATTCAAGGTACACGATATCTCCTGGCTCATACTCGCCGGTTTCATCCGCTATTTTGCCCTTCAGCACCAGGTAAAACTCTCCGCCGATATGCTCGTGCTTTAAGAAGGCGTTGGGCGCGGCATTGGCAGCTATGCGATACAGCACCAGCTCCCGCTTACCTTCCCGGGCCAATCGAGCCATCGACAGCCCATTGCCAAAATCTCGCCAATCTAAGCGATCAATTCCATCCTCACGTAAATGGATGTCGACAATGTCATTGATCGATCTCCGGAGAATAGGTGCATTCATCTTCTTTGAGGGTAAATAACACGCGTCTGCCGGGAACAAAAGAGGGCAAGCGATGTCGCAGTCATTCTGACTCAAGCCGTTTTTAAAAAACTCACGAGCCGGAGTTCGAGTCTTAAAGCGACTCAGTGGTGCAGCGGGGCTTGGGTCGAATATGCGACGACTCCAGACGTTCAGTGAAAAAAAAAGCCGGAGCCGTCGAGTAAAAAACTCGACCGGCTCCGGCTTGAGGGTGCGATGGACGGAAAAAATCTAGGCTGAGGCCTCCTTTGCGGCCTTGCGCCTGGAGGAGGCTGCCTTGGAAGCTGCCTTTTGCCTTCCCTTCTTCACCTTCTTCTCTTTGCCTGAAGTTGTTTCAGCGGCACCGTCGGAACCCACCAACTCCACCAAGGAAACCGGCGCTGCATCGCCATGCCGCCGTCCCACTTTTATGATTCGGGTATAACCTCCAGGCCTGTCCTTAAAGCGGGACGCGATCGTGTCGAACAGTTTTTGCACCACCGTCTTGTCCTGAACGATGGCGAGAGCTTGCCGCCGCGCATGGAGGCTTCCCCGCTTGCCCAACGTAATCACACGATCCACCCATCGTCTCAGCTCTTTGGCTTTCGGATCGGTCGTCTGAATCTTCTCTTCGCGCAATAGGGAAGTCACAAGATTGCGCATCATCGCCCAGCGGTGGCTCGAATTGCGACTGAGCTTCCGGCCTGACTTGAGATGCCGCATGAGTTATGCCGTCTCCTTTTCGTCCGCGCGCCGTCTGCTTTCGATCTCTTCGCGGGGCGGAAAGTGGTCGATCTTCATGCCGAGTTCCAGGCCCATCTCGCGTAGGATCTCTTTAATTTCATTGAGCGACTTGTGGCCGAAATTCTTAGTCTTGAGCATTTCCTGCTCCGACTTCTGCACCAACTCGCCAATGTACTTAATATCGGCGTTTTGCAAACAATTCTGCGACCGGACGGAAAATTCGAGCTCATCCACGCTGCGGAAGAGATTATCGTTTAAGGGAATCGACGGCCGGTCATCGCGCCGTTCTTGTTGCGGCTCATCCTGAAAATTAACGAATATACTCACCTGGTCTTGAAGTATCTTCGCGGCGTACGCCATCGCATCGTCCGGTTTGACGCTGCCGTCGGTTTGAATCTCAAAGACGACTCGGTCGTAGTCTGTACGCTGACCCACACGCGCGTTCGTAACCGTGAAGTTGACTTTTTGGACCGGTGAAAAGATGGCATCGATGAATACCGTATCCACCGGTACGCCCTCTTCCTTATTTCTCTCCGCCGGTACATAACCGCGCCCCAATTTCGCGACCAGCTCCATGTCCAGTTTAGCGTCCCTGGATAATGTGGCGATTTTTTGGTCCGGGTTCAGAATCTCAACATTTGCGGAACCGATGATATCTTTGGCCAATACATTGCCGGGACCTTTGGCTTCGACTTTGAGCGTGTGCTGCTCACCGTCGTTCAGCCGCAAGCGAATTTCCTTGAGGTTCAATATGATGTCAGTGACGTCTTCCGTAACGCCGGGGATCGTCGAGAATTCATGGAGAATTCCTTTCATCCGAACCGCTACGATAGATGCACCCATCAACGACGATAGCAAAATCCTACGAAGCGAGTTGCCAATGGTCTGGCCGAAGCCGCGTTCGAAGGGCTCCGCGTAGAACTTCCCATAGGTCGAAGTTAAGGTCTTCTCGTTCACCTCCAATTGCTTGGGTTTAATCAGATCCGTCCAATGCCTATACATGGTAGACATAGTTTCTCCCTACGTTCAAAGCTTATTTCGAATACAATTCGACAATCAGTTTTTCGTTAATCGGCATCGTAATATCGCTACGTGCCGGCAGCATTTTGATTCTTCCGCTGCAGTTATCTCTATCTAATTCGGCCCACTCCGGCACGCCGCGTCGTTGGACACCTTCCATTGCGGTCAGAATCCGGGCCATTTGCCGGCTTTGTTCCTTCACTGAAACCACATCTCCCACGCGCACGAAGTACGACGGGATATTGACTCGTTTGGCGTTAACCAAAATATGCCCGTGGCGAACCAACAATCTGGCTTCCGCTCTGGAACTGGCGAATCCCAGCCGATACGTAACATTATCCAAGCGCCGCTCTAAGAAAACCAACAAAGTCTCACCCGTGATACCTTTAACCCGGCTGGCCTGATCGAAGGTCCGGCGAAACTGACTCTCCACTAAGCCATACATCCGCTTGACCTTCTGCTTCTCGCGCAACTGAATGCTATATTCGGAAAATTTAGGTCTGCCCTGACCGTGTTGGCCCGGGGGATAGTTACGTCGCTCAATGGCACATTTATCCGTATAACAGCGCTCGCCCTTAAGAAATAATTTAAGGTTCTCGCGCCGGCATAGCCGGCACACAGATTCCGTGTATCTAGCCAATCCTTCCTCCTATTATCCTTAGACGCGTCTACGTTTAGGCGGCCGGCAACCATTATGCGGAATCGGTGTAACATCCTTGATCAAGCTGATATTGAAACCCGCCGACTGCAGAGCACGCAGAGCAGATTCGCGGCCCGCGCCTGGTCCACGGACAAAAATCTGAACCGACCGTAAGCCGTGATCCATCGCCTTTTTAGCCGCACTGTCCGCGGCTTGTTGCGCCGCAAACGGAGTGCCTTTCCGCGAGCCTTTAAACCCCATGCTTCCCGCACTCGACCACGAGATCACATTGCCTTGATAATCCGTAATCGTAACGATGGTGTTATTAAAGGTTGAATGGATGTGAACAACGCCTTCTGAGATGTTCTTGCGCCCCCGTTTTTTGCGCGCGGCGCGATCTCCGACCTTCTGTTCCGCCTGGCTGTCCGCCTTCTTTTCCTGTTTTTCTTCCGCGGTTACGTCCGCTTTCGCCATTTTATTACTCCTAAAATCCGTTAACCCTTAGATGGGGCGGTCTTCTTGCCCGCGACAGTTTTTCGAGGACCTTTTCGTGTCCGTGCATTCGTATGGGTTCTCTGGCCATGGACTGGAAGGTTCCTTCGATGCCTATGACCTCGATAGGAGCCCATTTCGACGTGACGCCTAATGTTCCCCGACACATCCCGCCGAAGATCGCCTTCGACCTTATAGCTCTGATCGATGAGTTGGCGAATCTTGACGACATCGTCATCGGCAAGATTGTCGCTCTTTAAGTCGAGCGAAATTCCAGCCTGATTTAAGATATCTCTCGCCAGGTTGCGACCAATGCCATAGATATAGGTAAGGGCAACTTCCATTCGTTTGTTTCTTGGGAGATCTACACCCGCAAGACGTGCCATATCTTAACTCCGTTCGAATTCTTGAAATCAAACATCTCAGATCGCGGCAGCCACAAGCTTTCGCTCCTGAAACCGCTCAACGATTAACCTTGTCTCTGTTTGTGTTTGCTGTTTACACACAGAACGCGCACAACGCCTTTACGCCGAATAACCTTACACTTGCTACAGATCTTTTTTACCGAAGCTCTGACTTTCACCATGACTCCTAATTCTAACGCTCGCGATAAATAATTCTTCCGCGTGCCAAATCATAGGGCGACAGCTCAATCTTGACCTTGTCGCCGGGAAGAATTTTGATGTAATGCATGCGCATCTTTCCAGAAATATGAGCCAGAACCCTGTGCCCGTTTTCCAATTGCACCCGAAACATGGCATTGGGCAATGTTTCCAAAACCGTTCCCATCACTTCAATGGCGTCTTCTTTTGGCATACAAGCTTCGACTCATGCTCTAACCATACTCAGTCATAGCTGACTCAGTATGTAAGGACCCTTGTTTGTCACAGCCACGGAATGTTCAAAGTGAGCGGCTAAACTACCGTCTTTAGTCACTGCCGTCCAGCCGTCGGCTTTAATTTCCACTTCATGACCGCCGATATTTACCATTGGCTCGATGGCCAAAACCATTCCCTCTTTGAACCGGAGCCCGCGGTCAGGCTCGCCATAGTTGGGCACAGGAGGCTCTTCATGAAGTCTCTTACCTATGCCATGGCCGACAAAAGCTCGCACGACCGAATAACCAGCGCTTTCAGCTGTTCTCTGAACCGCCGCACCGAGGTCACCCAGCCTCCTGCCTTCATGCAGCTGGTTAATGCCATCGTATAACGACTGTTCGGTAATCTCCATTAGGCGCTTGGCGGCATCGCTGACTTTTCCGACTCCAACCGTGACCGCAGAGTCGCCGTAGAAACCTTCGTAAATTACGCCATAATCAAGGCCGACGATATCTCCCTCTTTTAGAGTTCGATTCGACGGAATTCCATGCACGATCTCTTCGTTGATGGATGCACAAAGGCAGTGGGAAAAAACCCGGCCCGCGACGCTATAGCCTTTAAATGCCGGCACGGCGTTTTTTTTTAGGGTCATCTCCTCGGCCATACTATCAAGATCAAGAGTCGTGATTCCAGGAACTGCCTTCTCCTTCAGCGCCTGTAAAACCTCCGCGACAATTAGATTCGCTCTTCTCATGATCTCGATTTCTCGAGGTGATTTGAGCGAAATCAATTTCCCAGCCCTCCCAGTGCCTGGATGACCCGGCTATGAATATCATCGACCTTCCCGACACCGTCAATTTCCCACAAGTTACCGCGCTGCCGGTAGTAGTTCACCAGCGGCGCAGTCTGCGTTTTATAAACATTTAACCGGGTGGTAATCGTCTCTTCGCGATCGTCATCTCTTTGATGCAATTCACCACCACACTGATCGCAGGCCTCGCCTCTTTTCGAAGGATCGAATAGCCGATGGTAGAGCGCTCCACAATTTTTACAGCTTCGCCGGCCCGCTAGCCGCTCGACAATCACATCGTGAGGTACTTGCATGGACAATACACCGTCCAGCCGCATTCCCATTGTCTCCAGCATCCGTTCCAGACTTTCAGCCTGCGGAATAGTCCTCGGGAAACCATCCAATACAAACCCGTTGTCGCAGTCTTTTTCTTTAAGGCGTTCGCCGACCAGCTTGACGATAACGCTGTCCGGGACTAATTCACCACGGTTGAGATATGCCGCGGCTTCCTGACCGAGCGGCGTTTTATCGACCACGGCCTTTCTAAGGATGTCTCCCGTCGATATTTGGCAGGTGTCAAACTGCTCGCGCAAGAGCTTCGCCTGAGTTCCTTTTCCCGCACCTGGCGGGCCTAGCAGAACGACACGTACACTGGCCAAGCCTAGCCCCTTCTCCCCCGCAGCCGTCCTCGCTTCATGAAACCCTCATAATTGCGGGTAATTAAATGACTTTCCATCTGAGCTACGGTGTCAAGCGCCACGCCAACGACAATCAATAGGGCTGTTCCACCGAAATAAAACGGAACATTGAACTGACTGACTAAAATTGTCGGTAGCAGCGCGACGATGCACAAGTAGACCGCTCCGCTCAGAGTGATACGCGAAAGCACTCTCTCGATGAATTCGGCGGTCTTCTGACCAGGTCGAATCCCGGGAATATAGCCACCAAACTTTTTCATGTTCTCCGCGACATCGGTCGGATTAAACACAACGGCAGTATAAAAGAAAGCGAAAAAGATGATCATCAACGCAAATACGAGGTCGTGCAGCCATTGGCCCGGGCTTAGATAACTGGCCGCAGTTTGGACCCATTCGTACTGGGCGAACTGCGCCATCGTTGCCGGGAAAATAAGAATTGAGGAAGCAAAAATGACCGGAATGACATTCGCGGTATTAACCTTCAACGGCAAATGAGAGCTCTGACCACCGTACATTTTGCGTCCGACAACTCGCTTTGCATACTGCACTGGAATTCGTCTTTGTCCCCGTTCAACAAAGGTGATAGCTGCCACTACCGCGACAATCAAAACCAACATCAGAAGGGCGACCAGAACGTTCAATTCACCTTCGCGAATGAACTGAAATGTCGTCGCAATCGCGGACGGGAGACCCGCCACAATCCCGGCGAAGATGATCAGCGAGATACCGTTACCTACGCCTCTTTCCGTGATTTGTTCACCCAGCCACATGATGAAAGCTGTTCCCGAAGTCAAGGTCATCACCGTCATGATGTGGAAACTCAAGTCGGGATGCAAAACAATCGGCTGCCCGCCGGGCCCCTGTGTACCGGACAACCCCAAGCTGATCATCGTTCCTTGAATGACCGAGAGCACTATGGTGGCATACCGGGTATACTGAGTGATTTTTCGCCGACCGGCCTCGCCCTCTTTCGATAATCGCTCGAGATAAGGAAAAACGACCGTCAATAGCTGCAGAATAATCGACGCGCTGATATAGGGCATGATGCCGAGCGAGAACACGGAAAACTGCTCAAGGGCGCCACCGGAGAAAAGATTGAACAACCCGAAGATGGTACCTTTATACTGCTCAAAGAAGGCCGCCAATGCCTGGCGATCGATTCCAGGTGTCGGCACATGCACCCCGAGCCGATATACCGCCAGCATAGCCAGGGTAAACAGCAAACGTTTGCGCAGCTCCGGGATTCGCGAGGCGTTTTGGAAACCACTAAGCATGGGCCGCTATCAACTCAGCCTTTCCGCCCGCTGCTTCGATCTTCTCCTTGGCTCTTGAAGAGAAGCCGTGAGCTTTGATCGTCAATGCCTTACTCAGCACGCCATCGCCGAGAATTTTGATTCGTCTATTTTTTCCCCGCACAAGCCCTTTTTCCAACAATACATCCGGGTTGACTTCGCAACCGGATGAGAATACTTCCAACTGCTCCAAGTTAATCACGGCGACGTCAACCTTAAACGGGTTGTTAAATCCCCGCTTCGGCACACGTCTTTGGAGCGGCATTTGTCCGCCCTCGAATCCCGGGCGGGTGCCGCCGCCGGAACGTGCTCGTTGGCCTTTGTGACCTCGGCAAGAAGTTTTTCCATGGCCGGAACCGTCACCTCGTCCGACACGTTTCTGTTTTTTTGTCGAGCCGGGCGCCGGCTTTAAATCATCGAGTTTCATTTCAGCGAATCTCCGCCAATGTTTTTCCGCGCCGTTCGGCAATTTCCTCAGGCGCTCTTAAATCTCGGAGGGCTTCAAAGGTAGCTTTCACCATGTTATGAGGATTGTTAGAGCCAAGACATTTAGTTAAAACATTTTGAATGCCGGCAGCCTCGACCACTGCGCGGACGCCGCCGCCGGCGATAACGCCTGTGCCCTCCGATGCCGGCTTCAATATCACATATCCCGCGCCGAATCTCCCAGTCACCTCAAAGGGTATGGTTCCTGCCATGACCGGAACCCTGATAAGACTCTTTTTTGCTTGTTCCAGCCCTTTGCGGATAGCTTCCGGCACTTCGTTGGCCTTGCCCATTCCGCAGCCGACGACGGCATGGTTGTCGCCAACCACGACCAGTGCGCTGAAACTGAATCGGCGGCCACCCTTGACCACCTTCGCCACCCGGCTGATGTGAACAACTTTTTCTTTGAGTTCTAATCCCTGAGGATCAATGCGTTCCAAGGACACCTCGCCTACGCATGTTGCGCTAAAATTCTAAGCCACCTTCTCGCGCTCCATCGGCCACAGCTTTCACTCGTCCGTGGAAGAGAAACCCGTTACGGTCGAAGACAACATGAGTAATTTTCTTTTCTTTGCAAACTCTCGCTAATGTCAAACCGACTTGCTTTGCGGCTTCCACGCCCTTGCTGTCTTTGACCTTTGCAGCCAAATCTGACGAAAGCGTCGATACCGAAGCTAGCGTCATGCCTTTGTCATCGGAAATGACCTGGGCATAAATATGCCTATGACTTCTGAACACGCAGACGCGCGGCCGAGCATCCGTTCCCAATAGCGTTTTGCGGACCCGCTGTTGCCGCCGTATGCGTGCGATATGTCTTTGATTAGTCGTCATGTCTCAACCTCAGCTGGTCACTTACCAGCCGAACCCACTGCTTTGCCGGCCTTACGCTTGATCACCTCTTCACGATACTTGATTCCTTTGCCTTTATAGGGCTCGGGCTCCCGCAGACTCCTGATCTTTGCAGCAGTCTCACCCAGCAGCTGTCGGTCGGCTCCGGTAAGGGTAATGATAACTTGCCTTTCAACCGAAGCAGTCACGCCTTGCGGCAGCGGAAAAACGACGGGATGCGAGTACCCCAGGGTCATATGAATCTCTTGTCCTTTGACCTCCGCCCGGTAGCCAACCCCATTGATCTCGAGTATCCGGTTAAATCCCTTGCTGACGCCCTCGGCCATGTTGGCAATGAGTTTTCGTGTTAGGCCGTGGAGAGCTCGAGCTTTACGTTCTTCGCCGCCACGCTCGACGCGAACTACCGCTCCATCAACCTTGACCACGACTCCCGAAGGAATGGCCGTGCTCAGCTTGCCCTTGGGGCCTTCCAAGTGAATGCCATCCGCGCCAAGTGCCACCTTAACTCCCGTCGGAACGTTGATAGGCATTTTCCCAATTCGTGACACCGTTCAACTCGTCTCAGACTACCACACCGAACATAGGAGCTCGCCGCCGACTTTTGCGCGTTGCGCTTCCCGGTCCACCAAAATTCCTTTCGGCGTAGAGAGTATGTTTATTCCCAAACCCTTGCGGACCGGCGTTACCTTTTGCGCGCCTACGTACACTTTCAAGCTCGGCCGACTGACGCGCTTCAGTCCTACTATAATGGGCCGATTATCTCTGTCGAACTTCAGTTGAATAATAAGATCCTCACCAGCCCCTTCGGTGGCTTTGACTTTTTTGTATTCTCTAACGTAACCCTCATCAACGAGAACTTTTACGATATTCTCTTTAACCCGCGACCAGGGCACCAAGACCTTCTGATGCCGCGCTCTAGATGCGTTGCGAATTCTTGTCAGCAGATCTGCGATCGGATCGGTCATTCCCATTTTGCTCTCCGTATTTACCAACTGGCTTTGATGAGTCCAGGAATGTGGCCCTTACGAGCGTGATCCCTGAGACAAAGCCGGCACATCCGAAATCGGCGATAAAAGGCCCGGGCTCGCCCGCAAAGGGGGCAACGATTGTATTCCCGGACTTTAAATTTGTTTGGTCTTTCCGCCTTAATTCGCAGGCACTTCTTGGCCAATGGACTTCCCCTTATCTGTCAAATTAACTAGCGAACGGCATCCCCAGCAGTCTAAGCAAGGCCCTTCCTTCAGGGTCTGTCTTTGCCGTGGTTGTTATCGTGACGGTCATTCCCCGGGTCTTTTCCACCTTGTCAACGTTAATCTCAGGAAAAATGATCTGCTCCCGCAATCCCAACGAGTAGTTTCCACGCCCATCAAAGGAACGATCGGAGATGCCTTTGAAATCCCTGACTCTCGGAAGCGCAACATGAATCAGCCGGTCCAGAAACTCATACATACGGGCGCGCCGTAGCGTCACCATGCAACCGATCGGTACTCCTTCTCGCAGTTTGAAATTGGCGATCGCCTTCTTGGCCCGGGTAATCACCGGCTTTTGACCCGTAATTGCGGTTATTTCGGCGACTGTGGAGTCCAACGCCTTGATGTTTTGCGTCGCTTCCCCGAGACCTACATTAATCGTGACCTTCTCTAGCTTCGGCACCTGCAGAGAATTCTTATAACCGAACTCCGCCGTCATCGCCGGCACCACTTGTTCATCATATTTCTGTTTTAGTCGCGCCATCGTGGTCACTCTCAATCCAGGGCTTCGCCACAGCGTCGGCAAACCCGGACCTTCTCCCCGTCTCCAAGGACTTTTCGTCCCATCCGCACCGGAGCATTGCACTTATCGCACATGATCATGATGTTTGAAGCCGTAATAGTTGCTTCTTTTTCGATGATTCCACCGGGTTGCTGGGGTCCTCTCGGTTTGGTGTGCCGCTTAACCACATTCACTCTTTCGATAATCACGGCGTTCTCTTTCGGGTTCACGCGGAGCACTTTACCCGTCTTGCCCCGCTCCTTGCCGGCGATCACCATCACACTATCATTCTTGCGAATCTGCACGAATACGTTCTCCTGAAAAGACAATTAGAGCACTTCAGGCGCGAGCGAAATGATTTTCATAAATTTCTTCGCCCGCAGCTCGCGCGCCACAGGGCCAAAGATACGGGTTCCAATCGGCTCCTTTTGATTGTCGATGAGCACCGCGGAATTATTATCGAAGCGAATATACGTTCCGTCCGGCCGGCCAATTTCTTTCGCCGTCCGAACCACTACAGCTCTCATCACTTCGCCCTTTTTCACTTTGGCGTTAGGGTTTGCTTCTTTGACAGAAACGACAATGATATCTCCAATGGAAGCATACTTTCGCTTGCTGCCACCCAGGACTTTGATGCATTGCACTTTTCGCGCCCCCGAGTTATCCGCAACATCCAACACCGTTCTCGTCTGAATCATGAATCAACCTCAAACCGCTTGACCTAGTCGGCCGCTAAGACGTCGGCTTCAATGGACTGCTCGTCCGCCGTCGTTCGAGCTCGTTGTAATACCTTACTGACACGCCAACTCTTGTCACGACTGAGCGGTCGGCACTCGACGATGATCACCCGATCGCCTATCCGGCATTGGTTAGTTTCATCGTGCGCCTTCACTCTGGTTCGGCGCTTCAAATGTTTTTTATACTTCGGATGCATAACCGTCCGTTCAACGGAAACCACAATAGTCTTCTGCATCCGGTCGCTCACAACGGTGCCACTGCGCTCTTTTCTCAGGCTTCTGGTGTGCATACTATGCCTTTCCGCCTTGAAGCGCTTTTTCCGTCAAAATCGTCTCCACTCGAGCTAGATCACGTTTTGTCTGCCGCAACTTCATCGGGTTCTCCAAACGACTGGTGGCCCGCTTTAGTCTTAGATGGCCGATTTCCTCCCGAAGCTCAGTCAGTTTACGCACGAGATCCTCGGCACTCAGATCTCGCAGTTCCTTAGCTTCCATGAACCAGGCCCTTTCTTTCTACGACAATGGTACGAATAGATAGTTTGTGCGCGGCGAGACGGAACGCCTCCCGTGCTAGACTAGCTTCCACGCCTTCCATCTCGAACAAAATTCTTCCAGGCTGAATCACCGCGACCCACAGCTCCGGAGAGCCCTTGCCTTTTCCCATTCGGGTTTCCGCGGGCTTCTTGGTTAACGGCTTGTCCGGAAAAACCCTGATCCAAACTTTTCCGCCTCTCTTGAGATACCGCGTCAAAGCAACTCGAGCAGCCTCGATTTCCCGCGCGCTCATCCAGCCCCGTCCGACCGCCTTGAGCCCAAAATCACCGAACGCGAGAGTGGAACCTCGATAGGCGGTTCCACGGCGGCGGCCCTTTTGTATTTTTCGGTATTTTACCTTTTTCGGTTCAAGCATCTTACCCGTCTCAAGTTTTCGGCTGCGAATCTTTACAAGCTTGACTGAATCGTAAATTCACGCCCAGCGTTCAGCCGCCCAACATAGCCTTTTGCTGCTCTTCTTCCTCAGTGAGCACCTCACCGCGGAATATCCAAGCTTTAACTCCGATGACACCGTAGGTCGTACGCGCCTCGGCAAAGCCGTAATTAACATCGGCCCGCAAAGTGTGGAGCGGAACGCGTCCTTCCCTGTACCATTCCGTTCGGGCGATTTCGGCGCCGCCCAATCGGCCGGCGCATTGGATTCTTACCCCTTGCGCCCCCATCCGCATCGCCCGCGAGACACTTTCCTTCATAGCGCGCCGAAAAGCCACACGACGCTCCAACTGCAAAGCGACATTTTCCGACACTAACTGACCATCCAGATCGGGGCGCCGCACTTCGTGAATATTGATGTAAGTTTCGCGATTGGTAAGTTTACCGATTTCTTCTTTTAGTTTTTCGATTTCCGCGCCCTTCTTGCCGATGACAATTCCTGGACGTGCGGTATGAATGTTTATTTTAGCCTTGTTGGCGGCTCGTTCAATTTCGATCTTAGAGATACCCGCATGGTAAAGCCGGCTTTTTAAAAACTTTTTAACGCGAAAATCCTCGTGAAGCAGCTTGGCATAGTCATGGCGCGAGTACCATTTTGAGTCCCATGATTCAATCACACCGAGACGAAAAATCTTTGGATGCGTTTTCTGACCCATACGTCCTAACTCCTCTCACTCAGCTCATCCAGTACGATGGTGATGTGACTCAACCGCTTACGGATACGCGTTGCTCTACCCTGCGCTCGCGGCGTAAACCGCTTCCACATACCCGCCTCATCGACTTTCGCTTGTTTCACATAGAGCTGATCCACATCGACGCTCTGCGTGCTTTCAGCATTGGCGACTGCAGTGCGCAAAGTCTTTGACACAATCAAGGCCGAGCGCTTCGGCGTAAACTTTAGGATATTCAGTGCTTCTTCAACCCCTTTGCCCCGGATCTGATCCACTACCAATCTGACTTTGCGGGGAGAGAGCCTGATGAATTTTGTAATCGCGCGAGCTTCCATATCTCAGTCACAACCTTTAGGATCTATGCCGGTAGAGTTCCTCGATACCATTAGTTCCGGCCGGCGAACTCTATCTGCCACCCGTCGGTCGGGGCGCTCCGCCTCCCTGACTTGATTCGCCTTTTTTGTCTCCGGAATGAGCAAAAAAGGTTCGCGTCGGAGAAAACTCACCGAGCTTATGCCCAACCATATTTTCGGAGATAAAGACCGGAATAAACTTTCTGCCGTTATGCACGCCGATGGTATGACCCACCATTTCCGGCGTAACCGTTGATCGACGCGACCAGGTACGGATGACTTGCTTCTGACGCGACTCGTTCATGGTCGAAATCTTCTTCGCCAGATGGCCGTCAACGAAGGGTCCCTTTTTTATCGAACGCGGCATTTTACTTAGCCTTTCTCCCCTTCACGATGTACTTGTCAGTGGAATGGTTTTTCCGGGTCTTGTATCCCTTCGTCGGTTTGCCCCACGGCGTCATCGGATGGTTTCCTTTTGAACGCCCTTCGCCACCGCCATGCGGATGATCAACTGGGTTTTTAGCAATGCCTCGGGTCGTTGATCGAAAGCCGAGCCAGCGCATACGACCAGCCTTGCCCCAAGAAACATTCTCTTGATCGGCATTGCCGACTTGACCGACGGTCGCGCGACACTCGGCCAGCACATTACGGAGTTCCCCCGAAGGAAGTTTCAGTAACGCGTAGGCGCCTTCCTTGGCCATCAGCTGAATGCCGGAACCCGCACTCCTCGCCAACTGCCCGCCTTTGCCGATTCTGAGTTCAACATTGTGGACAACAGTGCCCACGGGAATGAATTTTAGAGGTAACGAATTGCCGGGCTGAATGTCGATATTATCATCACCCGCAATCACCGAATCACCAACCTTAAGTCGTTCCGGAGCGAGAATGTATCGGCGCTCACCGTCGGCATAACAAAGCAATGCGATATTGGCCGAGCGGTTAGGATCATATTCAATGGTTTCAACGTCGGCCGGCACGCCCCTTTTGTCACGCTTAAAATCGATCAAGCGATAAAGCCGCTTGTGTCCGCCACCCCGGTGATCAGCCGTGATCCGCCCGGTGTTATTACGGCCGCCGCTATGACCGAGAGATGTTCTTAGTCCCTTCTCCGGTCGTTTCTTTGCGATTTCATCAAAGATCAGGCCGGTACGAAAACGCATCCCTGCGGATGTCGGTCGATAGGTTCGAATTGCCATGCTTTTACTCTCTTTAGACGGCGCCGAAGAAGTCGATCTTATCGCCTTCCCGAAGCGTCACGTATGCTTTCTTCCACTCCGGCCGACGTCCCGAATTTTTGCCTACCCGCCGAACTTTCCCCAGGTAACGGGCCATACGAACTTTGACAACCTTAACTTTAAACAGGGACTCGACGGCCTTTTTCACTTCGATTTTGTTGGCATCAGGGCGGACCTTGAACAACACCTGCTGCATCGTTTCAGCAAGGAGCGAACCTTTTTCCGAAATGACGGGAGCCTTGATGATTTCCTGCGGCCCTCTCATGCTCCCAGCCTCTCTTCCAACAGCTTTAACGCGCCTTCCATCAAGATCAAATGGTTATATCGCAAAAGATCGTAAACGTTCAGACCTTCAACTCGAAGCACCTTGATCTTAGGTAAATTACGAGCAGCTCGCTCGATTGTTTCATCGGGCTGAGAAACGACAATCAATGCGCTTTGGACATTCAGCCCGGCAAGAGCCCTAGCCATCAACTTGGTCTTTGCTTCTTCCAGCTCAAGTTTATCAAGAACAATGAGTTTGCCCTCATGATTTTTCAGGCTCAACGCCGACAGCAAAGCTTCGCGCCGCGCCCTGCGTGGCATCCGAAAGGAATAGTCACGCGGCTGAGGACCGAAAATCGTACCTCCACCTACCCATATAGGCGATCGTATACTGCCCGCGCGCGCTCGTCCCGTGCCCTTCTGACGCCAAGGCTTTTTACCGCCGCCACGCACTAACCCTTTTGACTTGGTCGCAGCCGTTCCAGCGCGACGATTTCTCAATTGCATGACAACGGCCTGATGTAAAAGATGCGGGCGCGTCTTAACACCGAAAATTTGTTCATTAAGTTGGCGTTGGGCTATGTGAACTTCCATTGCAACTATCCCTTCACCGCACGCCGCAGAATCACTATGCCCTGCTTAGCCCCTGGAACAGCCCCTTTGACCAGAAGCAGATTCTCTTCGGCGCGAACGTCGATAACTTCTAAATTTTGAATCGAGATATTTTCGTTACCCCAATGGCCGGCCATTTTTTTACCCTTGCGGACTCGTCCGGGATAGGATCTATTCCCAATAGACCCGCCATGGCGAAAGTATTCGTGAGTACCGTGAGATCCGGGAAATCCGGCAAAAGACCATCTCTTTATTACACCCGAGAAGCCATGTCCCTTTGAAACGCCGGAGACATCGATGAGGTCGCCTGGCTTGAATAGATCGGCTACATTAATCTCTTGACCCACCTGATACTGGGCCACATCCTCGGACCGGAATTCTTTTAAAATCGAGAACGCGCCTTTGCCAGCCTTGGCCATGTGCCCCTGGATAGGCTTGTTGACGCGCTGGCTCTTTTTACTCCCAAAGCCAACCTGTAGAGCATTGTAACCGTCTTTGGCAGCTTCCTTCTTCTGCACCACAATACACGGTCCGGATTCAATAACCGTGACGGGAATCACATTCCCTGTAGCATTGTAAAACTGCGTCATGCCGACTTTTTTTCCGATAAGCCCAGTCATATAATTATCTCAATCGAAGCCTTTAGCGCGAAAACCGTCTTTCTCTATTGGAGCTTAATCTCGACATCCACACCCGCCGCGATATCCAGCTTACCCAATGCATCGATCGTCTGCTGAGTTGGTTCCAAAATATCGAGCAATCTCTTATGGGTACGGATCTCAAATTGATCTCGGGATTTTTTGTCGACATGGGGTGAGCGGTTGACGGTAAACCGTTCGATCCGTGTCGGCAGTGGAATAGGTCCAGCCACTCTTCCACCGGTGCGCTTTACGGTCTCCACAATCTCTCCCACCGATTGATCTAACACCCGATGGTCATAGGCTTTTAACCGAATCCTAATTTTTTCGTTCATTTGCTATCATCCGACTTGCCATCCAACTTGGCAATGATCCCCTCAGCAACGTTGGCGGGAACCGGCTCATAGTGGGAAAACTGCATCGTATAGGTTGCTCTTCCCTGCGTCATAGAACGTAGATCGGTTGCATAACCGAACATCTGCGCCAGCGGCACCCGTGCATCAATTGCCTGAGCAGCCGGCCTCGTATCCATCCCCAAAACCTTACCGCGGCGCGAGTTCAAATCGCCGATCACATCTCCCATAAAATCCTCGGGCACCACGACTTCGACCGACATGATGGGCTCCAGCAAGACGGGACTGGCTTTGCGAGTTGCCTCTTTGAATGCCATAGAGCCCGCGATTTTAAAGGCGATCTCCGAAGAATCTACGTCGTGGTAGCTGCCATCAAACAAGGTGACCTTCACATCGACGATCGGATAACCGGCCAATGCGCCATTCTCGGTGGCTTCTTTAACACCTTTCTCCACTGCGGGAATGTACTCCCGCGGGATCGAGCCGCCTCTAACGGCATCGACGAACTCAAATCCTGCTCCCGCCGTTTGTGGTTCTAATTTGATCCAAACATCGCCGTATTGACCGCGGCCACCCGTCTGGCGGATAAATTTGCCTTGCTGTTCGACGGCTTTGCGGACAGTCTCTTTGTAGGCAACCTGCGGCTTGCCCACACTGGCGCCGACGTTGAACTCTCGCAACAAGCGATCAACTATAATTTCGAGATGAAGCTCACCCATACCGGAAATGATTGTCTGGCCGGTCTCCTCGTCGGTACGCACGCGGAACGAGGGATCTTCAGTGGCCAGCTTCTGCAGCGATAATCCGAGCTTTTCTTGATCAGCCTTACTTTTGGGCTCGATTGCGATGGAAATAACCGGCTCAGGGAACTCGATGGACTCGAGAATAATAGGATGACTCTCATCGCACAAAGTATCGCCTGTCGTGGCAGTTCTCAGTCCGACAGCGGCAGCGATATCACCCGAGTAAACCTCTTTGATCTCTTCACGCTTGTTGGCATGCATTTTAAGCAGCCGGCCGATTCTTTCCCGCTTGCCTTTTGTCGAATTGTAGACACTGGCGCCAGAGGCCAAGGACCCGGAATACACTCTGAAGAAACTCAACGTTCCGACAAAAGGGTCAGTCATGATCTTAAACGCAAGAGCCGAAAACGGCACGTCATCCTTGGCCGGTCTTTCGTCGGAAGCCTGAGAATCGGGATTAACACCCTTAATGGGCGGAATGTCGAGCGGAGATGGCAAATAAGCAACAACGGCATCCAGCAAAGGCTGAACCCCCTTGTTGCGAAATGCCGAACCACATAGGACCGGAACGATCTTGATCGCGAGGGTGGCGCTTCTGATGGCGCTAGCAACCTCCGTTTCATCAATCTCTCGGCCTTCCAGATACTTCTCCATGATCGCTTCGTCGGAATCGGCAACGGCCTCTATCAACTTTTCGCGATACTCCGCCGCCAGCCCCACCATATCTTCCGGGATAGCATCATCACGGAACTTAGCGCCCAGACTCTCATCCTCCCAAATAACGGCCTTCATTCGCACGAGGTCAACTATGCCGACAAATTTATCCTCGGCGCCTATAGGCAACTGAAGCGGGACCGGGCGCGCCCCGAGGCGGTCTTTTATCATTTGCATGACGCGGAAAAAATCGGCGCCAACGCGATCCATCTTGTTAACAAAAGCGATACGCGGAACTTGATACTTATCCGCCTGACGCCAAACGGTTTCGGTCTGAGGCTCAACGCCTCCGACCGAGCAGAAAACCCCCACCGCACCGTCCAGAACTCTCAGCGAACGTTCCACTTCGATTGTGAAGTCAACATGCCCCGGTGTATCGATAATATTGACGCGGTGGTCTCGCCATAAACAAGTGGTTGCCGCGGAAGTGATGGTAATACCACGCTCCTGCTCCTGGACCATCCAATCCATGGTCGCAGTACCGTCGTGGACCTCACCGATTTTATAGTTGATCCCAGTATAATAAAGGATCCTTTCGGTAGTCGTAGTCTTTCCCGCATCAATATGGGCCATGATGCCAATATTGCGGGTTCTTTCTAAGGGAACGGTTCTTGCCATCGTCTATCACCGGAAAAAAAGGAGGCGGATCTACCGCCTCCTTTTATGCAGATATCTTTCGTTCACTTACCATCGGTAATGGGCAAAGGCGCGGTTCGCCTCAGCCATCCGGTGGGTATCCTCTTTCTTCTTTATTGCGGTACCACGATTATTGGCCGCATCCAATAATTCA
>JBBDNJ010000069.1:0-7006 GCA_040877705.1 Binatia bacterium
AGGGTCTCGGCGGATATATTTCAAATGTCGTTGGAAAATATTCTGCAGCTAGCTGATCAGAAGCTGGTCGTCGAAAAACTCCCGCCCGAAGCGGCAGCCTATCCGGACGATTTAAAAGGATCCTATTGGGTCGCGGCCGATTTGCTCTTCATTACGGCAGCTTGGAACACGAATTTGGTGAAGAAAGGTGAAGAACCCAAGCAATTCGAGGACTTTGCCGATTCCAGGTGGAAAGGACGGCTCATTGCCGAACCTAGGGACGTCGAAATCTTAATGGGTTTAGCCAATCACAAATACAAGAGTGATGAGAAGGCGATAGCGCTGCTGAAAAAGATAGCGGCCAATAATGTCGAGTTTCACAAAGGTCACTCCCAGCTCGCCGAGTTCCTTGTTGCTGGACAGGCGGCCGCATGCTTCACCTGCTACGCGCATCACTATCCGCCGCGGATCAAGAAAGGCGCGCCACTGGGGTTTATGGTAACGGAAGGCGTAGCCTCGATAAACGCCACCGCGCTGGCAAAGGATAGCCCGCATCCAAACACAGCCTGGCTTTTCGCGCGCTGGTCCGCGAGCGAGGAGGGACAGAAGGTCTACGCCATGGGCGGTCGCACGCCGCCGCATCCCAAGGTTGAACCCGTGGAAAAGATCCGCCCGGGGAAAATTTATCCTATCGGCACTGAGGAAATAAAGAACTGGGGCAAGTATGAAAAGATCTGGAAAGAGATTTTTAAAATTCGGTAAGTAGGAGAGCGGGGTCGCTTGACTCCGTAATTTAACCTGATATCAACGGGTTGAGTTTTACACACTTGTTTTAATAGGAGGTCGATTTGATGAATACGTTCTGCCGACAGTTTTGCAACGTGAAGTTGTTTCTTATCATGGTCGCCGTCGTGATCTTCGGGTCCGGGACACTGCAATCACAAACGCTCGATGAGATCCATAAGGCCGCATTGAAAGAAGGCGGCACGCTCAATTTCTACGGCACTTTGGCGCAGATCAATGCCGAAAAAATCCTGCCCGTTTTTGAGAAGCGCTTCCCCGGCATAAAAGTCAATCATGTCGACGCGACTTCGGACAAACTCGTGGCTCGCGCCGTAACCGAGGCGCGCGGCGGCCGGACGCTAGGCGACGTTTTGCAGATTCCTCTGGAAAATTTGAGCCAGGCAAACGATCAAGGTTTATTGCTGGCAACAAAGCTGCCTGAGGCTGCGCAGTATCCCGACGGAATGAAGGGAAGCTTTTGGATCGCATCGGATCTGCAGTTTTTTATCGCGGCATGGAACACTAATCTCGTCAAGAAAGAAGAAGAGCCAAAGTCATACGACGATTTTTTGCACCCGCGCTGGAAGAACCGTTTGATCGCCGAGCCGCGCGATCTCGAAATGTTATTGGCTTTTGCCAAGTACAAGTTCAAGAGCGATGAGAAAGCGATCGATTTCTGGAAGAAAATTGCCGCCCATAACGTCGAGTTCCACAAGGGGCATTCGCAGCTCGCCGAATTGCTGGTTGCCGGCCAGGCCGCAGCCTGCCTGACGTGTTACTCGCACCATTATCCAAGGAGGATCAGGGCGGGGGCGCCGGTCAATTATATGTTGACCGAAGGAGTCGCTTCCATTAACGGAACGGCTATCTTCAAGGATGCGCCGCATCCCAAAACGGCCTTGCTCTTCGCCCGTTGGATTGCCAGCGAAGAGGGGCAAAAAGTGATGGCCGAAGGCGGGCGCACACCGGCACATCCCAAAGTCGAGCCGGTCGAGAAGACGCGCACGGAAAAGATCTACGCTATCAGTGTGGCTGATATCAAGGAATTTCCCAAATACGAGAAGATATGGAAGGAAATATTCAGGCTGCGGTAATCGCCCTTTCAGGGGCAACGAAACCGTAGAGGTGAGTGATGTCCACAGTCGCCTTGCCAAGAAGTGAGCGGACCGGGTTTCGACTGCTGCGTGAGCCGGCGCTGGTGATCCCCATCATCGGCGCCGGCGTGCTGATTTACCTGGCTGTATTGCCGCTGTTCATGCTGGTATACGGCAGCTTCGAGAAGGAAATTGCACCGAGAGAATTTGTCGTCACGCTGGAAAACTATGCAAACGCGTACGCCAGCCCATATACCTATTCTACTTTCGTAAATTCCATCATCTTTGCCACGGGATCGGCTGCATTGACGTTTCTGCTGGGGACGATGCTGGCATGGCTTACGGAGAGGACGAATACACCGCTGCGAAGTCTTTTCGTGCCGATCGCGGTCGTGCCGCTGATCCTGCCGGGCGTGCTGGAGTCCATCGCGTGGATCTTCCTTCTGAGCCCGAAGTTCGGCTATCTTAATGTCGCGCTGCAGACCATGTTCGGACTGGATGCGGCTCCTTTCAACGTGTTCTCCCTTCCCGGCATGATCTGGGTTCACTCGGTTGGGCAGGTGCCGCTGGCATTTCTTTTGATGGTGGCAGCGTTCAAGTCGATGGATCCTTCATTGGAAGAGTCGGCGATGATGTCCGGGGCCAATACCTGGCAGACCTTTCGCCGCGTGACCTTTCGTTTGCTCATGCCGACCACCGCTTCCGTGCTCTTGATTCTATTCGTTCGGACCTTGGAATCATTCGAAACCCCTGCTCTTATCGGCATTCCCGCGCGCATCTATGTCTATACCAGCGAAATTTATCTCGCTTTTAATGAGTACCCACCGGACTACGGAAGGGGAGCTGCTCTGGCGGTGGGCCTGCTTCTGCTGAGCGCCATTGGTGTTTGGCTGTACACGAGATCGACCCGAGAGAGCAAGAAATATCAAACCGTCACGGGCAAAGCGTTTAGGCCCCGGCAGTTCGATCTCGGGCCGTGGAAGTGGGTCGGCTTCAGCTTTCTGATGGTCTATTTCGTTTTCGTTGTTCTTATGCCGTTTCTCGTCCTGTTCTGGGCCTCCTTCCTGCCTTTTTTTGCGACACCGGGCTGGGACGCTTTGGACAAATTGAGTCTGGACAACTATCGCTATCTCCTGGGATTCAGGCCTTTTTGGGACGCCTTGCAAAACAGCATTATTCTTGCGACTTCGACCGCTACGGTGGCGATGATTCTGACGTCGCTCATCGCCTGGATTGTGTACAAGAGCCGGCTTCCCGGATCGTGGCTACTGGATTTCTTGGCTTTCATACCGATTACCGTTCCGGGTATCGTTATGGGCATGGCATTGATCCTTCTTTATGTCGCGTTTCCATTGCCGATCTATGGAACGATCTGGTTGCTGATGATCGCATATGTGACCCGCTATATGCCTTATGGCATGCGCGCGGCCTCAGGCGCGATTGTGCAGATTCACAGCGAATTGGAAGAGGCAGCGTCCGCGTCGGGAGCGTCGTGGTGGGAGACGTTCAAGCGGGTGACTTTACCGCTTCTCAGACCGGGAATTGCCGCCGGCTGGATTTACATTTGCATCGTTTCGTTTCGCGAGTTTTCGACTTCAGTGTTACTGGCGACCGGTGAGAGTCGCGTGCTGTCCATTCTTCTGTTTACCATGTTCGAGCAAGGACAGGTGACGGTTGTCGCGGCTATCGGGATGTTGATGATTCTTGTCTTGTTGATCATAGTGGCGATTTTCTACAAGATCTCAGGTCGTTTCGGAATTCAGACATAAGGGGGAAACGTAGTTGATCGAAGTACAGTCTTTGGTGAAAATTTTTGCCGACGGTAAAAACGCCGGAGTCAGGGCGGTTGACCGGGTCTCATTCAAGGTTGAAGAGGGGCGGTTTTATACGCTCTTGGGACCATCGGGTTGCGGTAAGACAACCACTCTTAGATGCATCGCCGGTTTGGAGAAGGCCGATGAAGGCGAAATCATCATCGCCGGAGAAAAGGTTTTTTCAGTTTCCAGTGGCACGTTTGTTCCGGCTTATCGACGGCCGATAGGCATGGTTTTTCAGAGCTACGCCATTTGGCCGCACATGACGGTTTTCGAAAACGTGGCGTTTCCCTTGAGAGTGGGCAAACAGAAGGTCAGTAATGAGGAAATTCGCAAGAAGGTCATGGCTGCCGTTGAGCAGGTGGAATTGAGCGGTTACGAAGACCGCATGGCGACGCAGCTTTCCGGCGGCCAGCAGCAGCGTCTTGCGTTGGCGCGGGCGCTTGTCCGTGAGCCGAAAGTCCTGCTTCTGGACGAACCGCTAAGCAATCTCGACGCCAAGCTGCGCGAGCGCATGCGCGTGGAGCTTCGCGAATTGCAACGGCGGCTGGGGATCACGACCTTGTATGTGACGCATGATCAGATCGAAGCATTATCCATGTCCAATGTGATCGCGGTCATGAGCGCCGGGGTGACCGTTCAGGAGGGGACTCCCCGTGAGATCTATCTTCAGCCCAGGACTAAATTTGTCGCGCAATTTATCGGCTCAACGAACCAAATCAGCGGGCAAGTCATAAACCAGGGAAGCGATGGAACCGGCACCGTGCGAACCGATGAAGGGGAGATCTCCTGCGGGATTTTGAGTGATTTGACAGTCGGCGACAAGGTGGTCGTGGTGGTGCGTCCCGAAAGCATCGTCTTGCATCAAAGGAAACCCCCCCATGTCGAGAATGTCCTGGAAGGCAAGATCGGCGCTGCGATGTTCCTCGGCGAATATGTCGACTGCACAATTGAGCTCGGCAAAAACGTTCTAGAGACCCATCAGCCTCATGCGCTTCGAGTTCGCCGTGGCGACACCGTATGGGTAGAGTTGCCGCCAAGCGACTGTATGGCGCTGCCTGCGGAGCAGTAAATAATGGCCACCCGTTAGATCGGCTCGATGGTTTTTGCCGGCTTTCTCATCACACTTGACACCGTTATGATGAGCGCGTTGTTCTTGGACTGGTATCTTGTCCGGAGCGTGCGAAGCAACGCTACCTTAGATCGCATGATTGATAATATGCATAGAGGAGGCAATGTGCGAAAAGAACGAAGACTTCTGAATTTAATTTTAGCGTTACTCGCGGGAATTTTTTCGATGCTGGGCATAGCGGCGGCACAGGATCGTCTGACAATCGCCTACAGTTCCATCGATACCAGCAATGCCGCCTGGTACACCGCCAAAGAAGCGGGATTTTTCAAGAAGAACGGGCTCGACGTCGAGCTTATCTACATTCCAAGCACGACGACAACCGTATCGAGCATCTTGGCGGGGGATGTCTCCGTCGGGAACACCTCCGATGGTGCTGTCGCAAGCGCCGTGGTGAGTGGGGCTAATCTCGTCATGGTCGGTTGCTATCTCAATAGTCTTCCATACGAACTGGTCGTTCAAGACTCGATCAAGACGCCGGAAAACCTCAAAGGCAAGAGCATCGGTATCAGTCGAGTCGGCAGCGCTTCCGATGTAGCGGCGCGCGTTTTGATCAAGGGATTGGGCTTGGAACCGGTCAAAGACGTGCCGATCTTGCAAGTGGGTGGCGCGACCGAAAGAGCGTCGGCATTTAAGACCGGTAGAATTGCAGGGTTTCCCTCGCCTCCGGGGATTATTCATTTGGCAAAGGGTATGGCTCACCGAATTCTGACCTGAAATGTTTGTAGTGATGTTAGACAGATTCTCTAGCGCCAGGCAAATCCCCCTCTATCCTCCTTTTTCAAAGCGGGATGTTTTCCGAGCGCGACTTTTCCCCCTCTTTGAAAAAGAGCGGCGAGGGGAGATTGTTAACTACAGCAAGCGTCGGCGATTCACGCCATGATCGTCGCGGTTATTCTCTCCGCGGGTGAATCCAGCCGCATGGGACGGCCCAAGGCGCTGTTGCCGATCGAAGGCCAAAAATTCATCGAGCGAATCGCTGGTGCGTTAAAGCAAAGCCGGGCCGGCCGGATCATCGTTGTGCTTGGGCACCACGTCGATGAAATGCGCCGGCAAATCGAGCATCTCCCGGTCGATATTCTGGTCAATCCTGATTACCAAAACGGCCAACTGTCGTCTTTGCAGGTGGCTATCCGTCACATCCAGAACGAAGATAATTGTGACGGTATGCTGGTGCATCTGGTCGATCACCCGTATATCAATCCCGCTCTTGTGGACATGATGATTGAACGTTTCTATCAGTCCGGGAGATTGATTGTGGTGCCGCGCCATCGGGAGC
This sequence comes from Binatia bacterium, assembly GCA_040877705.1. Classification (GTDB taxonomy): domain Bacteria; phylum Desulfobacterota; class Binatia; order UBA9968; family UBA9968; genus WHTF01. The sequence continues at coordinate 6,079 of JBBDNJ010000069.1, forward strand.
GTCGAGGACATCCGGTTATTTTTTCGCGGCAACTGTTCGACGAGTTGCTCGATGCCCCCATCGATCAAGGGGCAAAGGCGGTGGTTAACGCACACCGAGAGGAAACGTTGGAAATAGAAACGGCCGAAGAAGGCATTACGATCGATATCGACACCCCTGAACTCTATCGACGGCACGTTAAAGGAGAATAGATGTCTAAACTAAAGCTGACCTTGGCTTGCGGCGATTACGATTTTCTGCGGCCATTGATCAACGGCGAGATACAACCCCAGGGCATTGAATTAAATGTGCTGACCATGCCGTCTCCCGAGCGGCACGGTCGTATGCTGCGCCATGAGGAATTTGACGTTTGCGAGCTGTCACTGATCGCCTATCTCGTGTCCCATGATCGGGGCTGTAACTACAGTGCTATTCCGGTTTTTCCGCACCGGCGTTTTCGTCACTCCTACATGGTCAAAAGAACGGACTGCGGCATTGACAAGCCCTCGGACTTGAACGGTAAGAGAGTGGCTCTGGATACGTTACAGAACTCGGCCGGTTTATGGATGCGCGGCATCCTTCAGGATCATTACGGTGTCGATCTAAAATCCATCGAATGGTGCTGCCAGGAAGAAGAGGACATTCCTTTCGAACCGGCTAAATGGATGAACGTCAAACGTGTGCCGCAGGGAAAGAATGTCGATCAAATGCTGCTCGACGGCGAACTGGAAGGGGCTCTGTATCCGGAGACTTTACCGTCGATCAAAAGCGGTTCGCCTAAAGTAGCGTTGTTGTTTCCTGATCCGAAAAAGGCGGAAATCGAGTATTACAAGAACGGCGGCCATTTTCCGATCATGCACACGGTGGTCGTTAAAAATCACATTCTGGAGAGAAACCCCTGGGTGGCAATGAGCTTGGTACGGGCTTTTCAAAAAGCGAAAGAGATCTG